>JAHILC010000146.1 GCA_018897225.1 Actinomycetota bacterium | reverse complement strand
TTATTAAAATAATTGCTTGTTAAATTAATTTAGGAGTTAATTTAAGAAGGGAGGGTCGAGAGATGTTAATTATTGGTGAAAGGAATCTTAAAAGTGACTTCTTTAATCAAATAACATTGAGAAGAGCAGCAATAAATAAGAAAAACAGGTTATTAGGCTATCCTACTATTGTTTTTCCTGGAGAAATGACAGACGATCCATTAAAGGAAACCTTAATTGCTTCAGTTTTTGTGGCAAAATATAGTTCTATTATTGTGTTATCGAATGCAAACCCTCAGAATTTATTTCCTTTGTTTGTTTACAGGCAGAATATTTATACGGATCCAAGGAAGCCAATGGCTGTTGAACAGAAAATATATGAAATTAATAATCCTGATTCCAGCTCACCTGTGCTTATCACTACCAATTTTTCACTTACGTATTTCATAATTTCAGGTGAAGTAGAGAGCAGCAAAGTTCCATCCTGGCTGCTGGTAATGGATGTTGAAGGTCAATCAGTCTTAACAGCATGGGCTGCAGGAAAATTTATTCCTGAGCAGATTGCAAAGTTCATAAATAAAAGTGGCATTGCTGAAAAAGTAGGCAAAAAAGAAATTATTATCCCGGGATATGTTACCCAGCTCCAGGGAGAATTAGAAGAGGAACTTGGCGGAGAATGGAAAGTTGTTGTGGGTCCTCGAGAAGCTGGAGAAGTTCCAAAATTTTTAAAAAATTATGTAGCTCTGTAATTACATATACGAAAACTTTTTTTATTAAAATAATTGCTTGTTAAATTAATTTAGGAGTTAATTTAAGAAGGGAGGGTAGAGAGATGTTAATTATTGGTGAAAATATAAGCATTACTTCTAAAATTGTTGGTGACTCTATAAGAAACAGGGACGCTGAGCCTATAGTAAAGATGGCTAGAGCACAAAAAGAAGCAGGAGCTCATTATGTAGATGTAAATATCGGTCCCGCAACAAAAAATGGTGAAGAATTAATGCAGTGGGTGGTTAAAACAATACAGAGTGAAGTTGATGTACCTTTAGCGCTTGATACTAAAAATATGAGTGCAATAGAAGCTGGACTTGAGGTCCATAAGGGCACAGCAATGATTAATTCGGTCACAGGCGATCAGGATAAACTTGATATTTTAATGCCAATGGTGAAGAAATATAAAACAAAAATCGTTGGCATAGCTTTGAGTGAAAAGGGAGTTCCCCCCGATGTTGATAGCAGAATAGAAGTGATAATGAATATAGTAAACTCTGCCATGGAAATTGGCGTGCCGCTTTCCGATCTTTATCTTGATCCAATTGTTCTACCTGTAGCAGTGCTTCAACAACAGGTTTTTAATTGTATTGAGGGGTTGAAAGCTTTTAAACAGCTAAAAGACTTGATGGGGCTACCTGAAGAGCCAAAGACAATCGTTGGGCTTTCAAATGTTTCCCAGTCTTCACCACCCCAGTTAAAAAGCTTGCTCAATAGGACATATCTCGCTATATTACTTAGCCATGGTCTGGATTCAGCAATATTTGATCCCCTTGACAGGGAACTTATGAATGTCGTTAAAACTTTTGATATCCTGACAAACAGGATACTTTATGCTCATTCTTATCTTGAAAAGTAAATTATATTAAGATGAAAATTGCAATTTCGGGCAAAGGCGGTGTCGGTAAAACTACGCTTGCTGCATGTCTGGCAAAATATTATGCTCAAAAAAATTATAAGGTTATTGCAGTAGATGCGGATCCTGATGCAAATCTGGCATCTGCTCTTGGTCTTGAATATGGGAAAGCGTCTAAGATAATCCCTCTGGTTGAAATGAAGGCGCTAATTGAGGAAAGAACTGGAGCAAAATCTGGAGAATATGGTTCTTATTTTAAATTAAATCCAAAAGTTGACGATATACCTGAAAAATTTGGAATAGAAGTAGATGGCGTAAGATTGCTGGTAGCAGGCACGATAAAAGCCGGTGGCAGTGGATGTTACTGCCCTGAAAATATTTTACTTAAAAGGCTTTTTAAACATCTTGTTATTGACAGGGATGAAATTATTATTCTTGATATGGAAGCAGGAATCGAACATCTTGGCAGGGGAACTTGCGAAAATATGGATATGTTAATAATTGTTATCGAACCTGGGTTGCGCAGCATACAAACAGCTTATGCTGTCCAGAAAATGGCAAAGGATTTAGGGATAAAATCTTTATTTATAGTAATAAATAAAATTAAATCTGATGAGGAAAAGAAACTATTAAAAGAAAGCCTTAAAGATTTTGAGGTTCTCGGCGAACTTCCTTATAGTGACAAGGTTAGGCAATCTGATTTAAAAAATTATTCACCATGTGCTTCTGATGTAAAATTTTATAAAAAAATAGAAGAGATTGCAAATAAGATAAAAGAATTTATTACTGTTTAGTTTCTGTTTGATACGAATTTAAAGAAGCAAGAGAGTTTGAACTTTTTGAGCAATCCTCGCACAATCCGCTAAAAACAATCTGAAATTTGTCAATTTTTAATTTACAATTATTAAAAATATTTTTTTCTGAACCTTCTCTTAACCTTATTATTATTGCGCTGTTCAGACATTCATTATTGGTAATAACTCTTTTACAATTATCACAGATCATGTATACTGCTGTATCTTTCCTGCAATTATCTGAAAGCATGTACATTGATTTATCTATTCCCACGCTTATTCTGCAAATTAATTTAAGTCTTGATAGAAGTTCCAGTGTTCTGTAAACAGTGGAAATCCCGATACTTGGATCTATTTTTTTAACCTCCATGAAAATGGTATCTGCATCAAATAACTTATTATCGCTGCCTAAAGCTTGCAGTACTATTTTTCTTTGACCTGTGAATCTATAGCCCAAATTTGTAAGCTTCTTTTCCAGAGTCATCAACTTTTCACTAGAATCAGTAAAATCTTCTTTTATTACTTTTCCCATAACATTCTTATAACAATGATTTTTAAAAAATTTAAATACTAAAACTATAGCACTACTATATTACTATTTTGTTAATTTTAATAACAGGAATTTAGTAGTAATATTTGTTACTGATATCAATATAACAGAATTTTTTGATAAATCAATAATTTAAAATTATTAAGATATAATTATAAGCCTATATTTTTGGTTTAGTATCTTCAATATTTTCTGCTATTTTTACGAGTGAATCAAAAATGCATTCAATTGTTTTGTCAAGGAAATCACTTTGGGCGATATTCAGGTTCATGTTAGTCCAGTGGTAATCCAATTCACTTTTTACTATAAAACGTTGGCATTTTATATATTCTACAAGATTACTCATCGTTAAATGTTTGGTTACAAATGTAACTAATATTTATGGAAGTATTATAGCAAAAGTTTTTGTTTTTAATAAGTTTTTTATTTTTTTTGATAATCATCTTGACATATTGTTTTTATAGGTGTAACATCTGTATTGATAATCATTATCATTATCATTATTGTTAATTAGTATAATGAATAAAAAAATTGATTCCAGCTCGCTAGAACTAAAAATAAAAAATACCGGTTTTAGATTAACGCGCTCCAGAAAGACAATTCTTGGTATTATAGCTAAATCAAGAGATGGTCTAACTGCTGAAGAAATTTTCATTTTGGCTCATAAAAAAACTCCTGGAATCGGAATAGCAACAGTATACAGAACTATTATACTTCTTGAAAAATTCAATATTATTGAAAAAGCACATTTTGAGAACAATAAAGCAAAGTACAGGATCAAGTACAATGCTAATGTAATTTCTCAAATACAAAAAAACAAAAAACAAAAAATAAACCCACTTTTAATTAGTAATCCAGATTTACACGAACCTAAAAGGAATTATTCCTATAGCAGTAAAACAGATACTTATCAGGACACTATTAGAATAAATAATATTCAAACACAGCTTAATGAGTGGGTTAATGAATTAAACAAGATTAAAAATGAAAAGGAGATGGAATTGGAAGAAATAATTAATGATTTTGGAAAAATTGATAGAATCCTGGAGAGGCATGAATTTAAAGAAAACAATTTAATTCAAATGCTTTTAGATTTCCAGAGCGAATATAACTGGCTGCCGAAACATGTATTATTTTATGTTAAAGAAAAGCTAAACGTACCTCTTACACAGATATACAGTATTGCATCGTTCTATAAATTCTTCAATCTTGAGCCAAGAGGTAAGTACCAGATTACTGTATGTGCAGGTACAGCGTGCCATGTGAGAGGAACCATGAATTTGCTTCAAAGAATTGTAAATTTTTTAGGTATTAAACCTGGTGACACCACAACAGATTATAAATTCACACTTGATACTGTTAACTGTCTTGGTTGTTGTGCTTTAGGTCCTGTAATGCTTTTTAATAATAAATATTATAGTAACCCTGATGCCAAAAAACTTGAAAGTTTGTTTGGTTCAGTAAATTGAAGATTTTTTTATGAATCCTATATAGTTTTGAATATAAATTTTAACTATTATTTAAATTTAATGATGGAGAGAAAATGAATACAAAAACTAATGAAAAAATAACTTCCCTGCAGGATTTAAAAGTTCGAGCTAAAGAGCTACAGGACGAACTTGATGGTAAAATTTTAATTTCAATTTGTTCAGGGACGGGTTGTAAAGCCTATGCTTCTGAAGAAATCTATACAGGTATAAAAAATGAGATTAACAAAAGAGCTAAAAATAATCCGGAAGAGGTAAAAAATATTGTAGTTAAAAAAACAGGCTGCCATGGATTTTGTGAGCGTGGACCCATAATAGTTATACATCCTGAGGGAATATGCTATTTAAAAACCAGACATGAGGATGTTACTGAAATTGTAGAAAAAACAATAAGTGGCGGAGTAGTGGAAAGGCTTCTTTACAAAGATGAAAAAGGAATCCCAATAGTTAAAGAGTCTGAAATACCTTTTTATAAATACCAGAAAAGAATTATTCTTGATAATAATTCAAAGATTGATCCAACAAGTATTGATGATTATATCCGGCTAGGAGGATACCAGGCACTTTCTAAAGCTTTAACGAATATGACTCCAGAAGATATTATCCAGGAAATAAAAAAGGCTAATTTAAGAGGTCGAGGAGGCGGAGGTTTTCCTGCTGGTGTAAAATGGGAAACAACCAGGAATGTATCAGATGAACCCAAATATATAATTATAAATGCTGATGAAGGAGATCCGGGTGCATTCATGGATAGAAGTATAATAGAAGGAAACCCCCATAGCGTACTTGAAGGTCTTATTATTGCAGCATATGCAATCAATTCAAATCAAGGTTTTATTTATGTCAGGCAGGAATATCCACTTGCTGTATCAAATTTCAATAGTGCAATGAACCAGGCTAAAGAATACGGTTTGCTTGGAGATAATATTTTAAATTCAGGATTTAATTTTGACATTAAAATTCATAGAGGTGCAGGCGCTTTTGTTTCTGGTGAATCTTCTGCACTTATGGCTGCAATAGAAGGCAATGTTGGCGAACCAAGGTTAAAGTACATTCATACTGCTGTAAGCGGCTTATGGGGGAAACCAACTAACCTTAATAATGTTGAGACTTATGCAAATGTTACTCAGATTATAAATAAGGGAGCAGATTGGTTTTC
>JAHILC010000145.1 GCA_018897225.1 Actinomycetota bacterium | reverse complement strand
TACTATTTCCGGCCACTCTACTAATTGGCCCATATATCCCGAACTTATTTTTAAATATTTAGCGGTATAATTACACAACATGATGACACCTCGCTTACACCAATACAGATTATAAAATCAAGCGAATTATTTAAAATACAAGGTATACAAATGCTCAATATATTTTATATTCCCCTTAATTATGACATAAGATTGTATTTCCAGTCAAACATTATTTCAATTCATCAGGTTCAAAAAGAAGGATAAGAGAGGTTGATGATTGTCGAAAATGCCATATGCATTCATCGCAGGATACTATGCAACAGTTGCTTTAAAAATCCTTTTTTTATTTAATCGCATTTGATTAAAGACAATCATTTTAATGATGTCGGACAAATCGAAAAGATCGTATTGGATTATTAGCGATAATGCCCTGTATTATCACTGATTTTTTATCCAAAACACCAATTTTTTATTTAGAATGCATAAGTTTTAAGTAAATACTTCATTTGTATATGCCTGAGGAAGTTATTGAGAAAGATTATTTTATTGAACTTCTGCTGTTTTATTTAAATTTTGTTAAATCTTTCAGTCAGAAATTTATTTTTAGAGGTGGCGCCGCTTTAAAGAAAATATACTTTCCTGGTTAGGCAACCTGTATTTTACGTCTTGAAGATTTTAAAAAACTGCTGAAATAAATGCCGGAAGTATATCTTTTAGATAATTTTCATAAATTCTTTTTCATTGATATAATGCTAACATAAAGAATAAAAAAGGATAATTAATGCAGCCAAAAAGATATATTGTATGGTCTAAAAATAAAATTGACTTAAGTGATAACTGGCAGAAGAAATGGTACACTAAGCAGGTTTTGACTTATGGAAGAGCTGAGGACATTTCACAGCTTGATTGGGAAGAAGTTATGATGATGCTTGATGATTTAAATCTTGCCCCTGATATAAAAAGATTATGGGAGGATTATTTTAATGTTAAAAGGCAAGGGAATTTTATCAGAACTTCAGAAAAGAGTTATTAGCGCTCTTATTTGTATAACTGATTTCTCTCATTTCTATCTTACAGGAGGAACAGCGCTTGCTGAATTCTATTTTGGTAAGAGAAGCTTAGGATAATTGCTTCTTAAATCTTAAGTATTCCTCGTAATAATTATCAACATAAATTTTTATAAAATCAGGATTGCTTATTAATGGCATAAGCTCAGATTCAAAATATGATTTATGTTTTGTAATTAATTCCTTAACTTTTAAGTCCAGCTGCTTTTCGATAAAATCAATATCTGCATCAATGTTTAACATTTCAGAAAGTCTTTTTAAATTGGGTTTAACAGAGTTTTTCAAAAACCACAGAAGATCAAAATAGTCCCTGCCTTTGATAACTTCGATATTGTCAAGACCCTGGAATTTTTTCCTTATCAATATTGCGTGTATTTTACCAGACATAAGAGAAGGTAAATCATAATGCTTTGCAACAAAATTAAATCCATAGATGGATTTCGAAGTAGTCTGCAGGTCAAAATACTTTGATGGATTTTTTGAGAAATCAAGTTTTACGTAAAGCAAATTGCTTTCATTGTCTTTTGCCAGGCCTAATTTGTGTAAAATTGGGAATTTTAATAAAATCCTATTTCCGCGCTGCTTTACAGCCAATTTTATTTCATTAAATTTATATCGCTTTTTAAAATATCTTTCAAGGTCATGGAGCAGTATTTGAGAATCAAAACTTTCCTGGAAATCAAAATCCAGGTCTTCTGACAGCCTTGGTAAATTATAAAAATGCCTGAGGCAGGTTCCACCAGTAAAAATAAGATTTTTATTATATTTGGAATTTGTGTATATATAATAGAGAACATATACCTGAAGATATTCTTTCAATAAATTCAGAGTATAGATGTTTAGAGAACCCTTTGTTTTTTCCTCAATTAATATTTTTTCCAGTTCCTTATAAATCATTTTGGGGTGCTCATGTTACTCATATTTTTTTAATCATTGACGTTAGCTGCAAATATTTTTTTATACCCGTAAGTTCACAGTATAATTCGAATTCTTTAAACTCTTTTAGTTTAAAATTTTCAAGATTTAATCTAAATGATTCTAATAAGGATAAATCAAATTTTTTTAATCTTAGCAATTTTAAATACATCCAGTCAAACAATGCCTTGGCTTTTGTTGCTTCTTTGATTACAAAACCATTACTTTCTATAATATTAAATCCTGTAAAAAGTATATCCTTTATATTTCTATAAATGAAAAGTCCTGACTTATTTTTATAAATCCT
>JAHILC010000144.1 GCA_018897225.1 Actinomycetota bacterium | reverse complement strand
ATATAAATCTAATGGTAAATGGGAAAATTATCAAGAATAACTTTTTTCTATATGTTAGGAAAAATTTAAAAGTGAACCATTTAAAGTTTAAAAGTGAACACTTCCTATGCTAATATTATTTTAATTTAAAGCATAAAAAAATTTGATATTTTTACAAAACACAACATTAGAATACAGATAATACAATAATTATATATACCATTTAATAATCAAAGATATTTAAACATTTTATCTTGAGATTTTAATATTGATTAAAAATTTGATAAATTCAAATCCTCATTTCTAACTTCATATGTGCCAACCAATTCGTCTTTATACCAGAACCGGATCTCTGCCATTCCAGATCTTAAAGTCTGGAACAATACGAAGACCTACCCTTTCTCTTATAGGAACTCTAAGGTATATTTATTGTAAGCTTATTAAAAGATATTCTCCTGTAGGCATTCACAACCCTTTCATCTCTTAGAGCAAATATATCTTTTGTAGATACATAAAGTTTTGGTACCGTAAACTCTCTAAATAGTGATTCTTTACTGGCTATCTTTCTCTTAAAAAGATAGTAAGGAATTTCTCCTGTGGTAGAGTGAACCTGTTTATAATTATATCTGGCTGCTTCAAGTGCCTTCTGACCATAAATAGACAGGAGACTATCTTTTATATAACTGTAATTATATGATCTTAAGGGAACTTCAGGGTCTGTTATTAATTGTTTTTCAATAGTCAGTTCTTTCATAATACTGTCTTCAATATCTTTTGATATTTTTCTTGTGGCATCTGACCTTTCCCCCAAAAACTAGTCCAGTTTGAAAGTTAGTAAACTGGCCAGTAAAATAGAAAAAAGGAGGAAAGGACTATGCCAAGAAAATTCTATACCCCAGAACAGATTATTAACTCACTAAGAGAAGCAGAGGTGCTTCTAAGCCAAGGAAACACTGCTGGCCAAGCTGCAAGGCACCTGGGTATTACAGAACAGACCTACTACCGCTGGAGAAAAGAATACGGCGGAATGAGAATCAACCAGGCTAAAAGGTTCAAAGAACTGGAAAAAGAAAATGTCAGACTTAAAAGGTTAGTGGCAGACCAAGCTTTGGATAATGCTATATTAAAGGATGTGGCGCAGGGAAACTTGTAAGCTAAGGCCAAGCGCAATTATGCTGTAACTTCTGCAGCTAAAAAGTACGGCATCTCTCAAAGGCGTGCTTGCCGGGCAATTGGACAGAGCAGGGCAACCCAGAGATACAAGGTGAAAAAACTGCCTGATGAAGATAAGCTCACAGGGCGCATAATTGATCTAGTGGTGCAGTACGGAAGATATGGCTCCCCCAGGATAACTGCCATGCTTCACCGGGAGGGCTGGATGGTAAACCACAAGCGGGTGGAGAGGATTTGGCGGGAGCAGGGGCTTAAAGTGGCTAAAAGACAGAAGAAAAGGCGCAGGTTGTGGCTAAATGACGGTTCATGTATAAGGTTAAGACCAGAATATAGGGATCACGTTTGGAGTTATGATATTATTGAGGATAAAACACATAACGGTAAAAAGTTTAGGATACTAAACATAATGGACGAATACAGTCGGGAATGCCTTCTATCGTTTGCTTCAAGAAGGATAACCTCAAATGAAGTAGTGGAATTTTTAGCAGAGCTTTTCTGCAACAGGGGTTTACCTGAATATATACGTTCTGACAATGGCAGCGAGTTTACTGCCAGAAAGGTAGGAAAGTTTATTAGGGATCTGGGAACACTGCCTACATTTATTGCGCCGGGCAGTCCCTGGGAGAATGGCTATATTGAATCGTTCAATGGAAAGATGAGAGACGAATTGTTAAACTGTGAGATCTTTGATACCATGCAGGAAGCCAGGGTACTGATTGAAAAGTGGAGGGCTTATTACAATACCATAAGGCCTCATAGTGCACTGGAATACATGCCACCAGCTTCAGAAAGTTGGGTGGTGGATATTAATTTAAAAATGGCTTAGGACTAACTTAAAAACTGGACTAATGAATGGGGTAAGGACAGACTGCGGAAGTATCACCACTTACACTGAGATTAAGTAGCTTGGTGAACTCATTAGGTCAAAATTGGAATTTACTTACTGCGGCTGCATTTATATCTATGGCACTACCTTTAGTCCTGTTCTTCTCATTGCAGCGATTCTTTGTTCGTGGAATTTTAGCAGGGTCTATAAAGGGATAATTAAAAAGTTCACAATAAAACAACATTTAAAACCAAAGGACAATAAAAATGCCACAATTTAGAAAAAATCCTCTTAAAAATGAATGGGTTATTTTTTCTGAAGAAAGATCTAAAAGACCTAAAAAAGAAAAAGTAGCGGAATGCAGATTCTGTGAAGGAATGGAAATACATACTCCTTCAGAAATTTTTAGTATAAGTTCCAAAGAAAACAGGCATCCTGATACATCCGGATGGATAATAAGAGTTGTTCCGAATAAGTTTCCCGCACTTTCTTTAGAAAATAATAATTTTTTAAAAAACGAAATTTTTTATGAAAATCTTAACGGATACGGTATCCATGAAGTAGTAATAAATTCAAACAGACATGTAAAATTTATAAGTGAGTTGAAAGAAACGGAAATAAAATTAATGTTAGACGTTTTTGCCGAAAGAATTATTCAAATAAAGAAAAATAAAAAAATTAAATATATTTCCATATTCCTAAACCAGGGGGGGAAAGCAGGTGCTACAATTGAACATTCCCATTCCCAGATAATAGCTCTTCCCTTGTTGCCTGAGATAATAAAAAAAGAAAACAACTTTTTAAAAAAACACTATAGAAATAAAAAAACCTGTTATATTTGTGATTTAATTAATGTTGAATTAAAAGATAAAATAAGAATAATTCATAAAGATGATCTTTTTCTAATCACTCCATTATTTTATTCCTGTTATTTTTTTGAAGTTGATTTTATACCTGTAAGACACATGAGTAATTTTGAAGACATTAACTCAATAGAAAAAGAAGCTCTGGCAAAATATATAAAAAAAATTTCAGAATTTTTTCTTGAAAAATTTAGCAGCTGCATGAACATGTTTATAAAAACACAACCGATCTACGAAAATAACAAAGATTATTATCACTGGACTTTAAAAATTCTTCCAAGAATTCATAATTTCGGAGGATTTGAACTATCAACACAAATGAATATAAATACTTCGTTTCCTGAAAAGACAGCCGAAGTTATAAAAAAATACTTAAGCAGATCTTAAGATATTAAGTCTTAATAAGTTTTCAAAGCAGAATATAGCAAATATATGATACAAGATTAGAACTAAAATAATTTAATGATATTTTTATCTTGGTTATCAAGTGCAAGAAAAATTGCAAGATAATCTCTTACATGCCTTGTAATTAAAAAATTATTTCTTACAAATTCTTTAGCATGCCTTCCCATATCTATGGATTTCCTCGGTCTGTTTAAAAGATATCTTATTCTGTAAGCAGCTCCCTCATCTGAATGTATTAGAAAACCATTGTAGTTATTAAAAATCTGAATAGTAATACCACCTGCTGCTCCTCCTATTACAGGCTTTTCTTTCCACATAGCTTCAGTTACTACGAGGCCAAATCCTTCTTTTGATGAATTCTGAATAACCACATCTGCTATTCTTTGAAGTGCATTTATTTCTAAATTGCTGTTTTGTGGAAGCATAAGAAGTTTTATGTCTTCATCACTGCCTGCCATCTTTTTTACTTCTTCAAATACTTCCATGCCTTCCGGGTCATCAGTGGCTCCGCCACCGGCCAAAATAAGCTGACAATCAAGCTCATTTTTTACAAGTCTGTATGCCTTAACTACCCCAATAGGATTCTTAAACCTATCAAATCTTGAAACCTGGAGTATTAAGGGTTTATTTTTATTGACTCCTAGCTTTTTAATTATTGTTTCTAATTCTATTGCTGATAAATCCCTGTTCTTATCACTTAAAGGATCTATTGATGGGGCAACCAGAAATTGCGGATGTGGCAGAGCTCTTGCAAATTTTGCTAAAGAAAAAATACTTGCATCATAAGGAGTTAAGTGACATTTTAAAAATTTCCATAAACTCAAATCAGGTTTTGACAAATCAATATGGCATCTCCATATCCATTTATTTTTTTTAGAAGTATTATAATTACCGATTAGCGGAAGCGGCTGAGGATCATGAACCACAATAAAATCAGCGTTTAAATCAAGATTTTTAGAATTTTCATTGTTTATTTTTAAATAATAACTATACTCTTCGTCGGAAAAATTAAATTTTTGTCCTTGAAGCGCATTATGCATCTTTTTTGTAATATTAAAAAATTTATCATCACCGTTTATTATTTCCCATTTACAATTTAGTCCGAGTTCATTTAATAAAGGCACAAGCCTGTGTAGAATTTCAGCTACTCCTCCACCTTCTTTCGTAGAACTTAACATAATTACTTTTTTATTTTTTAATTTTCTTGCAAGATATTTTAGGTTTTCTATATAATTCTTGCCTACAATATCGCTGTAATCATCCAGTTTTACCATTTTAAATTAAATCATTACTTGTTAAATTATTTTCATGTTCCGATAATATTTTGGCTATTTTATGCCTTGTTTCGCTTATGCTATAAAAATAAAAATCTATATCTTGAATCTTTTTTATAATTTTTTCATTATATGAATTTTCTTTAAGCCACAAAGTAAAATCATCACTCATCTTGTTTTTATTTCTTCTTCTTGCTTCAAAAAAATGATAGTAAATTGAATTTGCGCTGACTTTTAAAATACCTTCTTTGAATTGATTTAGATTTGAAGCAGAAATTCTTGAATCAAATATCAATGAAATAGAACTGCAAAAAAAGAATTCAAAACCTGGTCTTGCCCACGGAACAGTAGGCAAATCCCAAAGATGCTCTTCTATTGTACCGGCAATTTCATTTTTTACAGAATTTATATCATAAAAATCATAAGGATCAAAATTTGCAAGTTTTTCAGCCAAAGCAAAATCTCCCAGTGCATCTGCAGCCCAATTTGCAAAGTCATTGGGATATACCGGATATCTTAAGTGATGCTTAATGGGTGATTGAAAGAGGTGATAATATATAACATTATCTTCTGATTCTT
>JAHILC010000143.1 GCA_018897225.1 Actinomycetota bacterium | reverse complement strand
CATGCAACAAGCGGCAACCCAAACATCGTTAATGGGAATTTTATATCCTTTTTCATTGGCATAACAATCACCTCCTTGTATCTCATTTTGTTTAACTGTATCTCATAATTATTTATTTTGCAAGATAAATTTGGAAACATTAATTTAATTGACATACAAGACCGGGGTTAAGTTACTTTTAATGCTTGGTTGCTTAGATTAAAAACTTGAAATACAACAGCCGGGTAATGTGATCTTTTTATTGTGATTCATCCTGTTTCTGTTCTTGAGCTATTTTCTCCTGTATAACAGCAAGTATAAAATCTCTAATTATTTTAGCACTATTTAAGGCTTGCCGCATATCTTCTTCTTCCAAAATAAGTTCCATTGGATACCTGGGCCCAACACCATAAGCTGTAAGATCTGAGCATTGGTCTGCTATATTCTTAAAGGTATCCGAAAATTTCAAGGAAAGCTTGCACAATTCGTCTAAATCATGCATTCTTGGAGGAGCCATTCCGCAAAAAACAAGATACCCTTTGAGGTATTTTTCTGCTGATTGCTGGCAGTGATAACAAATAATTTCCAATGGAAGGGGGTTCATGTTCTGCAGGTATTCGGCTGTACTTAAATCCATGGCAGCAAGCCTCTGCCATTCCTGTGCCTCTTTTATATTAACCATACAACAAGATTCCGTCCTTTTCAATTTGATGTTCGATAGAAATTAAAGATTTACGCTGATTAAAACTTTCCTCTTTGCTGACTACAATATCTACAGGCATTTTTTTCTTATCCCGAATTGCTTTGCGGATTAATCTCATAGCATCAATTTCCCTGATTTTTGCATCATCAGACATTACTATATAAATGTCCAGATCTGAATCAATATGAGGTTTGCCGCCTGCATAGGAGCCGAACAAGAATATTTTCTCGACAGGGACCGTTCTTATTATTATATTTTTAAGGATATTTAACTCATCCCTTACTCTTTTTTCCATATCAATACCACTGTACTTTTTAAGTATTAGTAAAAACTTTAAAAATTTCTCTTTTATTAAAGTTATATTTACATTTTAGCATATTTAACAATAAAAAATGGTAATATTTGAAAAACATAGATTCAGGGTAAGAGTTTATTCTTTATCGGTAAAAATTTTCAAGGTTCCTTTTTATAAATTAAGATGGATTCTCAAAGCTTCATTTATTTTTTCCTGCACTACCAAATCATCAATACACCCTATCAAATCTTTTAACCTGTTTTTTGAAATAGTTCTTATTTGGTGCGCCAAAATAATAGAATCACTTAAAAGTCCAGTTTTTGCCTGATTTTCCATTCTTATTAAAACTTCATTCGGATAAACAATTCTGCCTGGTTTTAACGAAGTCAAAGGCAGAATAGTAACCAGTGGCATAACAGTGCTGTAAGCATCATCACTTATAATTAAAACTGGCCTTGTACCTTTCTGCTCTGAACCTGTTACAGGATTTAAATCAGCTTTATAAATTTTCCATTTCATAAACATTTATAACTCTTTCAATTAGTCAAAATCAGCATATTTAAAATCTTCTTCAATTTCTTTAATATCTGCCAGAAATAGGGGATCATTACTTGCTTTTAATATTTCTTCCCTTATTTTTTCCTTTTTTATGTCCTCAAGCTTATTTTTTATCGCGTTTTCAACAAAATCAGTCATTGATTTATAGTAGCCCTCTTTTACTGCTTCTTTTACCTGCATAACTATTTCATCTTTAATAACGAATGTAGTTTTCTGGCTCATAATGAAAAACCACCCTTATAATCTTTTTTTATTTGAAAATATTTTTATATTTGTTCTATTAACGAGATACGTTTATTTGCTGCATATAGTATTAATTTTAAAGTAACTTTCTAAAATAATATACCTGCAAAATATTATAATATAGATACATAAAAACTGCAATATATATTTATGGTATATTTTATGGATTTAATGCAGTATATATTCTTAAATCAGGAATCTTCTCAGCCCACTGGCCTGCCTTTTTAAAACTAAAAGACTCGGGAAAATAAAGCTCGGGAAAATATCTGAACTGTTTTTTCTTTCTTGCTGATAGGTACAGACTATCAATTAAGGCTTTTTCCGGTTCTGCTATAAGGAAATCCCCTGTTTTTCTATACCAGTCAAACCCATCAAATAGTACAGGTAAAATTTGATGAATAATAAATGTTCCTATCTTTGTAATAATAAAAAATCCTGTATAATAAGTTTACTTTGTGTGATAATAATCACATAATATAAGCTTATCTTGTGAAGGTGATTGTTATGGAACGTTTAATACTTAAGGATTTACTGATATGGAAAAATAGCAGGCATAGAAAACCGCTAATTCTAAAAGGTGTACGTCAAGTGGGTAAAACATGGCTGCTCAAGGAATTCGGAATGCGGTATTATGATGATATCGCCTATTTCAATTTTGATGAATCGAAAGAAATTGCAGACTATTTTAAAACTACAAAGGATACAAAGCGAATTCTTCAAAACCTTGCTTTTATTAACAAAAACCCTATTCTAGCAGAAAAGACACTGATTATCTTCGATGAGATACAGGAATCTAACGAAGCTCTAAATACACTTAAGTATTTCTGTGAAAATTCTCCCCAATACCATATTGCCTGTGCAGGTTCACTGCTCGGAGTTGCTCTTTCAAAACCGGCTTCTTTTCCAGTAGGCAAGGTAGATTTAATAAATGTTAATCCTATAACCTTTACCGAATTTCTTATGGCAGGTGGTGATGAAAATCTGGTTGAATACATTCAAAGCATTAACACAATTGAACCAATACCCGATATGTTTTTTAATCCTATTTATGAAAAACTTAAAATGTATCATGTGACTGGAGGTATGCCTGAACCAGTTTCCGCATGGGTAGAAGAAAAGGACATATCAAGAGTACAAACTTCTCTGTATAATATATTAAATGCTTATGAGTTAGACTTTTCAAAGCATGCCGACTTTAATGATATAGCAAAACTCAACCTTATCTGGTCGTCTATACCCTCGCAGCTTGCTCGCGAGAATAAAAAATTCCTTTATAATGCAGTAAAAGAGGGTGCCAGAGCAAGAGAGTATGAGGACGCTCTTACATGGCTTTGTAATGCGGGAATGGCGTATAAAATATACCGTATGAGCAAGCCCGGGCTCCCTGTATCGGCTTATGACGACCTTAGCTCGTTTAAACTATATGCAGTTGATGTTGGAATTTTGCGCAGGTTATCGCGTCTTGATCCTTCAGCTTTCGGAGAAGGTGACAGACTGTTTACCGAATTTAAAGGAGCGCTTGCTGAAAATTATGCCCTGCAATCAATAGTAGCAAAATTTGAAGTTCTTCCCCGTTACTGGACTTCAAATGCACAAGCAGAGGTAGACTTTATTATCCAATATGGCAATGATATCTACCCTATTGAAGTCAAATCAGATGAAAACGTGAAAAGTCGCAGCTTGAGAATATATATTGACAAGTATAAACCAAAACTTGGTGTAAGATTGTCGCTGCGAAATCTGAAATATGATAATGATATTTTAAATATCCCCATATTTCTTTCCGAGTATATTGATAAATTGATTAGCCTTGTTCTGCAATAAGTTCAGATTTATACATAGGCCAGATCCAAAAACCAAATACTAAATTGAAATTGTATTTATAAAATCCTCAACATCGATAAGTCGATTTTTAAAAATATCATAAACAATTTCATAATCTAGCTCTTCATAATCATGCGTAATAACATTCCTAAATTTTGCCATTTTAACCATTTTGAGCATTAAATCCTTATCAATAAGTTTTGCCTCATTCAAAATTATAAAGCATTCTGAAAATGTTGCGGGTTTCCTGAGCTTTTTATGTGAAATTAAAGCTTCGGCTAAATCCAATGATGATTGAACTAAATAAACTTGTCATGCTATGTCCCTGTTAAACTATATTTTCTTAATAAAAAACGAAAATCAAAATATTCATTCATAATTTTTGGTTCAATAATTACTTTATACGGTTCTATTTCATAAATCAATTTTCCTTCTTTAATTATTGAATATTTAAGCTCGGGGCTGTCAATATGATTAATGATTACAGTATCAATATTGTCTGTCATTAAATAAAGGCTTATTTGTGCAGCAATTGCAAGAGATATCTGGAACGCTTCAACCTTTTTTTCCTCTATATAAAAAGCAAAATCATGGTCCGATAGTTCGCCTTGTTTTTTAGTAGCTTGGGAACCAAAAAGATAAACAAGTTTTAAACTATCAAATTGCTTAAATATTTTTTTTAGTCCTTTTATTTTTTGATTATCCATAAATTTTATTCTAAGTCATTTTTTATCTAATTGCTAATCAATTTACCTGGCTAAAACTTGATTCTATAAGCTCATTTTTGAAATTCCAATGTGTATCAGAAGGGCTTCTTCAACTTTTTTTATAATTTCTGCTGAAATTCCTCCGACAAGCTTTGACAGCCTTAACTTATCAACTGTTCTAATTTGGTTACACTTCATTTTAGAATCCAAAGGCAATCCCGAATCCTCACTGGAAATAAAAACTTCAAATGGATATATTTTTTCTATAGAAGCTGTAATAGGAATCAGTGTAACAGTTGAAGAATATTCATTATTTTTATCATTTGAAATTACCAACGCAGGTCTTGTTTTCCCAATCTCATGACCCTCAACAGGCTCCAAAGATACCTGCCAGATTTCCCCTCTTTTGGGATAATTATCTGATCCGGGCTTCAAGCCAGCCATCAACCTGGCCATCGGTCAGGCCACCTTTCAAGTGTTGCATCTTCCCACTCTTTATTTATTTTCTTATCTACGCTGCATTCACTTTTATACCCTTCAACCAGAAGTGTGTCTAATTTTTCTTTTTTATCCTTTTCAATTTTCTCATTTATTGCTTCTGCAATAAATTTACTCTTATTCTGATAAACCTCTATTGCTTCAGCAATTCTTTCCGGTAACGTTATATTTAATCTTTTCATATCTTAACTTATTTTTTCACTTATAATTAGTAATACCAATTATTCAGCATAAATTATACAGCATATTATCTGTATTATCAATACATAAATTCAATTGTCCTTAGGGGGAAATAAACCAAATCGTAAGATTTCCTAATAATACTTAATTGACTTGTTTTACAATTAGTATATAATATATATTAATTATGAATCAAGTAAAAAAAATTAAAAAATTAGAAAAT
>JAHILC010000142.1 GCA_018897225.1 Actinomycetota bacterium | reverse complement strand
CAGCTGCAACGTCCCATCTTGCAACATTTGCTGTGCCTGCAGCCATACCAATTTTTATAGTATCGGTAATATCCAAGCCTTCAACCATACCTTTAATGAATCCTGCCACCATGCAGTCCCCGGAACCGAAAGGATTGAGAGCTGGAATATCAGGAGTCGAAGCTTTAAAAGTGTTTTTACCGCTTCTGATATATGCGCCATTTTTACCCATCGAAATTACAATTATCCTGATCTTTTTTGAATTATAAAAATCCAATGCTTCAATTATTTCATTAACATTCCTTATTCTTTTGCCTGTTATTTTCTCTGTTTCTTCTATGTTTGGCTTAACTAAAAATGGACCAGCTTCAATTCCAGATTCCAAAGCATTGCCACTGGTATCAAGCGCAGACTTTATCTCATTTTTATTTGCAAAATCAATCATCTCGTAAAAAATATCATCAAGCTCCCTGCATGGTGAACTTCCGCCCAATACTACTATTGTACTTTTTATGGCTAGCTGCCTGTACTTTTTTAAAAACAATTTCTTTTCCTTTTTGCTGACATCCGGAGAGGGCTCGTAAATATCTGTAAGAATCTTTGAGCTTTTTTCGATAATGAAGAAATGATTTCTCGTTTTTTCCTTAATCCAGGTTTGAACATTTGGCAGGTGTTCATTTTCCATTATGTCTTTTAACTGCTTCCCTTCAAACCCGCCAAGCATGTTTAAGGCTAGAACGCTCATCCCAAATTTTTGAAGTACTCTTGCAACATTATTGCCTTTGCCCCCGGCGATGATCTGAATTGAGCTCGCATGAGCTGATTTGCCTTTTTCAAGATGGTCAATATAAATATTTTTATCAATTATAGGATTAATAGTAACGCAAAGAATCATTTTTTTATTTTTTGGCGAATATTATTTTTTCCTGCAGGCAAGCCAGTCCTTAATTTCATCCAGGCTCGGTTCTGCAGGGTCAAAGCAAACCCCGTTTATATATTTGGAAGCTTCGTATAAAACAGGTGAAAGCAAGCCATGTACTCCAGCAATATGATGTATGTATGGGCCCATTATCAGCTTTTCTTCCCACAAGCTCCAGTCTTTGGCCTTTATCCAGAGGTAAGTACCTTTAGTTTTTGGACCTTCTATTCCTTTTGCTTCACCAACAAAAAGGCAGTATTTTCCATTAACCCCATCAAACCTTATTATTGAAACATCTCCCCCCTTGATTTCCCAGTTACATGTGCCAGGCGGAAATCCGTCAAGAACAAAATGGCATCCAACGCTGCCCTTTTCCCCTTTTTTTCTTAAAGATGCCGGGAATGGACCGCAATGCCAGAGGAGCTCGCTGTTGTCATCCTCAGGATTTCTTATGGTAAGATCTGCGAAAAATACAGGATTTTCATTAAAGGTTGCAGCCTGGGCAATCAGAGCGGAAATTGCTCCGTTAATGTCTGTTTCGCATGCAACAGGAATCTTGTCGTCAAACATCAATGAATTTGCAAGACAAGGAAGTATTCCGAACATTGCCTGCAGGCTTGTCCAGCACTGGATTGCAAAAGCGTTAATACCTTGCTCGGAAGCAATTTTTTTCATTACCGCTTTAAGCGCTACAATATTTTTCAGGGATTCTTTTTCAATTTCAACATTCATATTTTTTGTTACAAAATCATAAGTTTTGTTGAATTCCTCGTCTGGTTTTTGGCGCATTTCCTTTGCCATGCTTACGATATCCCCAAGATTGAAAGGCACAATCTCAACCCCAAATCTCTCAAGCAATTCGCCTTCATTACAGATAACAGTCCAGAAATCACCAGGTCTGACACCAATCTGGCCAATCCTTATTTTTTTAAAAACTTTCACCACATTTGCCGCCCTGGCAAAATTTTCAAAACCTCTGGCAAATACTTCATCGTCCATTCCTGAATTTACAATATATGTAAAAGGAGCATTGAATCTCTGGAGTATTTTACTCGTTGCAAACAAACCGCACTGTGTGTCTCTTAACCTGGAACCATCGGCCAGAGGAGCCTCGTCCCTTGGTCCCCAAAGCAGGAAAGGCTTGCCTACACCCACTGCAACTTTTGCAGTGGCGCTTTCCGTTCCAAAATTACAGTGAGGGCTGAAAACAGCGTCAACATTTTTATCCTTAAATTTTTTTATGGTTTTTTCAGCATCAGAGTCAGACAGCAGGAGACCTTCTGTTGCACAATCTTCAATATCTACCAGTTTGTAACCTAACTTCTGGATTTTTTCTCGAACTTTAACCTTATACTTAAGCGCGTCTTCCCTGGAAAAAACATTTCTCCTGGTTGGCGCATAACCAAGTAAAAAATCCTTTTTTTCAAACATT
>JAHILC010000141.1 GCA_018897225.1 Actinomycetota bacterium | reverse complement strand
TCTTTATTTTTTAAAGCTAAATTAATTATCTCTTTCCTGTCTTTTAAAACACTTACATTGGGAGACTTATTTAAAATCTCTTTTACTTCAGCTGGAATATCCCAATTTGTCCATTCCATTTTTTATGCCACCTCCTTTAAAACAAAAACCAACACTTTTACTTCCACTCTGCATTATGTACAATATTAATATAAGCTATACAAATAAAAGTTTTTAATTTATTATTTATATTGTAAAAAAATAGTCATACTTTTTTATTTAATGGTCAAAATGAATAGAATTAAAAAAATATTAATTTATTTAGTTTTATTGGCAGCCTTGGTTGCATCACTTTCTTTTTATGCCTGTACTCCTAAAGTTGATGTTTCAATTTATTTTGCTAAATATTCTGATAACCAGGCATATCTTGATCCGGAAATTCGAAAAATTTCCAAAGATACGAACTTTTATAAATCAGTTATTGAAGAATTAATAAAAGGCCCCGTAAACAAAGAGCTTTATCCTACAATTCCATCCGATACAAAAGTCAATTCTGTTACCATCAAAGAGAACCTGGCAACTGTTGATTTTAGTAAGGAAATCATTACGAGCGTTGAGCAAATACCCCACAGCTCCACAACAGAAATACTTGCGATTTATTCAATTGTAAACACTTTGACAAATTTCGAAGAAATAAAAAAAGTCAAAATAACTGTGGAAGGTAAAGACAGCGGCCAGATTGACGGGCTCTATATTGAAGATTTTTGGGGGCATGTTGGTATTTATGAAATATTTAGCCGCGACGAAGAAACCATTGGAAAGAATATAATTCAACAATAACATTTAAAATATGACGGAACCGGAAAACCGATTAAGAAACATCAGCAATCATTTTTCCAATTCATTTAAAACAACAAAAGATGAAAGGCTTCGCGTCGGATGGCTTTGTACTTACACGCCGGAAGAAATAATTCTTTCTGCAGGATTTACTCCAATTAGGATACTTGGTGAAGACAGGGTCGATAAAGCCGAAGGTTACTTCCCTACAAACTTCTGCCCCTATTTAAAGTCAAGCTGGGAAAGTATATTAAATGATATCAGCAAGTTAAGCGCTATTGTTTTTGCTAATTCTTGCGATGGCATGCGAAGATTGTATGATATCTGTAAAAATTACAAACCGCAGACTCCATCATTCATGCTGGACGTTCCCAGAATAAATACTGACGCTTCATTAAAGCATTTCTCCAACAATTTATTCGAGCTTGCAGGTTTTTTAGGTGAACTTCAAAAATCTAAAATTGAATTTGATTTCTTGAAAAAATCAATAGAGTTTGTTAATAAGAAAAGGACTCTTTTAAAGAAATTGAACCATTACTATAGCCAGTTCAATTGCCTGGTAGACAATTCAGATTATTTTGATATTTTAAAATTATCCATGATATCGGAGCCAGAAATATTTGTTCAAGATTTGCACACTTACCTGGAAAAAATTGCAGAAGAATCAGCAACGTTAGAAATCGTTGGTGATAGTGAAAATGATGGTTTTCCACCCAGAATAATGATCATTGGCAACTTTATAAATGAAAGCAAGCTGTGGAAAAGTTTTAAAGAGTTAAATTGCAAAATTGGTGCTACGGATCTTTGCAATTCAAGCAGATATTATGAAGGGCTTGTAGAAGATATGGAAGATATGGAAAACGCTTCTAAAAATAGTACTATTGAAAGCCTGCTTGGAGCAATTGCAGCAAGATATCTAAATAAGCCTCAATGTATGAGAATGGCAAATCTTGGAATAAAATTAAAAGAGGTTAAAGAAAATATTATAAATAATAATATAAAAGGTGTAATTTTCTTCAGCATGAAATTTTGCGATAACACTCTCCTTTTTTACCCGCTGTTAAGGCAACATCTGAGCGAAACAGGTGTACAGAGCTTATTTCTGGAAATTGAACATAATAATTTCTCAGAAGGCCAGATAAAAACAAGAATCCAGGCATTCCTGGAAATTTTATAGAAGCGCTTAAGTAAAAAGAAAGTTCTAAAAAATGGGATTTGCTGAAAATATTAGAGAAACGTTAAAGATTAAGATTCAAAAAAATCTTAATAGAGATTATATAGAAAAAATACTCGGTATTGTTGGAAGCTGGCCGGTTCTTCCAGTTTATGGAATGACATTTGCATCTAAATCAGACAAATATTTAAATATTGCAACCATTAAAAATATAAAAAAAGCTTACTGCCAAAAATATCCCGTTGCTTACGGGTCTCTTTTCCTGCCATATGAATTGCTGCATTCCCTTGATCTGGTACCATTCCTGCCTGAAGTAATGGCAGGATTTACTGCCGGGATAGGAATTGCAGATAAAACCTTAAAAGAAGCTTCGGCCCGATGGTATACACCCGATCTTTGCACTTTCCACAGAAGCGCATCAGGTGCAGTTGAACTTAACCTGTTTCCGTTACCGCAGTTTTTAATTTGTTCAAGTCTTGCATGCGATGCTGCACAAAAAACTTTTTATATTGATGCAAAAAAATATAATATTGAAGATAATTTTTATCTTATAGATGTTCCTTATAACAAAACTGCTGATTCCATAAAATACCTGGCATCTCAGCTTGAAGACATTAGTACTAACATCAGTAAAAAAATGGGAAAACAGGTGGATATGGACAAGTTCAAGAATACAATAAGATTGTCAAACGAATTCAGGTATTGGGCGTTAAAAGTAAACGACATTAGGAAAGAGCTTTTAATTTATCCTAAAAATTTCAATGGGTTAAGTTTTATTCTTCCATTTCATGGTTTGGCTGGAACAAAAGACGCAGTAGTTGTCTATAAAAATATTTATTTTGAGCTTAAAGATTTTCTTGAAAAGCAAAAAGGATCGTCCGGTAATAAAAAAAGTGGCTCTAACATTAAAATAAAGCAGGATATTGGTAAAACTAAAAGGATACTATGGCTTCATCTTAAACCATATTATAAAAACAATATTTTCGAAATTCTCGAAAACAATAATTGCAGGGTTGTCTTTGAAGAGATCAGCCAGGTTTACTGGCCGGAACTGGACGGGGAAAAACCTTTTGAAAGCCTGGCATTAAAAATGTTATCTCACCCACTTAATGGGAGTGTTGAAAACAGGATGGCAGCCATACTTGAAATGGTTAGAAGCTACAGGATAGACGGTGTGATATTATTTGCACACTGGGGATGCAGACACAGCAACGGCAGCGCAAGAATAATAAAAGATACTTTAAGAAATAATAATGTTTCTACTCTTATTCTTGATGGTGATTGCCTGGATAAAAATAATTCTTCAGAGGGCCAGATCCTAACAAGGATTCAGGGTTTTATGGAAATAATTAATTCTGAGCAGAGTTAATTTTATAAAAATACTAATTATATACAAAAAAAGAAAGGGCAAGAATGTATACTTGCGGAGTAGATGTAGGCTCAGTTTCAACGGAAGCTGTTATTTTATGCCGGGATAATAAAGACTCGAACGCCAAAGGCAGGATTGTTTCTTATGTTATAATTCCAACAGGTGCAAGCAGCAAGGATGCGGCGCTCAAAGCCTTTGAAGAAGCTTGCATGAAGGCGTCTGTAAGCAAAGAAGATGTTTATTCAATAGTAGCAACTGGATATGGCAGGATAAATATTCCTTTTGCAAATAAAAATATAACTGAAATAAGCTGCCATGCTCGTGGTGTTCTTAATTACTTTAGTGGAATAAAGACCGTAATTGATATTGGAGGCCAGGATAGCAAAGTAATAAAGCTTGACGGATTTGGAAGCCCGGTAGATTTTTTAATGAATGACAAATGTGCAGCAGGTACAGGCAGATTTTTGGAAGTTATGGCACGAGCTCTTGAAATAAAACTTGAACATTTTGGTGAGATTTTTACCAAAACAAATGAAAAAGTTGACATATCTTCTACATGCACCGTTTTTGCAGAATCAGAAGTTGTATCGCTTATCGGTCAGGGCATCGATAAAAATAAAATTATAAGGGGATTGGTTTATTCAATTGTAAATAAGGTTATATCAATGGTTGAACGTATCGGGCTTGAAGAGCCTGTGTGTATGACCGGAGGAGTTGCTAAAAACCTTGCAGTTGTAAAAGCCCTTGAAGAAAAACTTGGAGTTAAAATAAATATACCTGAAGAACCCGAGATTACAGGAGCTCTGGGCGCAGCTTACCTGGCTAAATGAGAGATCTAAAGCAATCAATTAAATAATACATAGTTTCCTAATAATTTTATAGTAAAAAAATCTTATTTCAATTATTTTTCAAGAAGGTTTTTAATTCTTCTTAACCCTTCTATTATATTTTCTTTGGATGTTGCATAAGAAAGTCGTATATATTCTTCTGTTTCTCCAACATTTTTTACTCCAAAAGATGTTCTTGGAAGAACTGCAACATCAGCCTTGTGTAAAATCAGCTGCTGCAGCTCTCTTGAATCCTGCAACCCAAGATTTTTACATACTTTTGTCACATTTGGAAATACATAGAATGCTCCATCAGGAACCAGGCAGCTAATACCTTTAATATCATTCAAGCCTTTAACAATCAGATCTCTTCTTTCCCTAAATTCCCTAACCATCTCATAGGTAGCGTCCTGTGGTCCTCTGTAAGCTTCTATCCCGGCATATTGTGTAAATGTTGCACTACAGGTATCAACATTTGTCTGCAGCCTTATTGCCTGCCCTGCCAGCTCTTTTACCATTACTCCATACCCTAGCCTCCATCCTGTCATGGCATATATTTTTGAAAAGCCATCAAGAATAATAGTTCGCTCTTTCATCCCAGGAATTGAAGAAATACTTTTAAACTGCCCGCTATATATTATCCTGCCATATATTTCGTCTGATAAAACCCATATATTGTTTTTAATTGCAATTTCAGCAATTCCTTCAAGATCTTCCTGGCTTAAAATTCCACCCGTGGGATTTGCCGGTGAATTTATAACAATCATTTTAGTTTTTACTGTTACTGCTTTTTTCAGATCATTTATATCAAATGAGAATTTTTTTTCTTCAAGCAAAGGCAGAGGAACAGACTTACCGCCAACAAAATTTATAATAGATTCATATATGGGATATCCGGGATTTGGATAAACAACCTCATCACCTTCATCAACAAGGGCATGTATTGCATAAAAAATCATAGGTTTTACTCCTGAAGTTATTAAAACTTCATCGGGGCAAACATCAATCCCCCTTGTTTTACTTACATATTTTGCCACTTCTCTTCTAAAATCAGGAATACCGGCAGGAGGACCGTAATGAGTCTTATTTTCTTCAATAGCTCTAGTACCTGCTTTTTTTATATTTAAAGGAGTATCAAAGTCGGGTTCACCAACTCCAAAATTTATAATGTCTTTGCCCTCTTCCTTGAGCTTTGTAACCTGTGCCAGCACCACAAAAGCATTTTCAGTACCAAGCCTGTCCATTCTTTTTGCAAATTGCATTTGAGTCTCTCATTCTTATTGACTTAATCTTTTAGTATTTTCTATAAAATCTTCCTTAACATTTTTTAAGAATTGCCCGTCCATTAATATTCTGACTGCAGTCATCGCTATTGATTTCATTCCAACCATCATACCATGATAAGCAGTTTCAGTTTTACCGTAATTTAAGAATTCAACAGTATGAAGAGCACATCCTTCTTCTGCGGTTTTTACCATCGGATGTATTACTGGAATATAATAACTTAGGTTTCCAATATCGGTTGAACCTAACAGGAATGGCTCATCGTCAATCTTTTCACCAAATGACCCAAAATTTTCCTCATATTCCTTAATTAAGAAGTTGTTTTTTAGAAGGTCGTTTCCAGGATCTTCAAAAACTGATATGGTCAGCTCAGCTCCAGTCTGAAGCGCTGCACCCCTGGCACAGTTCTTTACTTTCTCTACAACTTCATTTAAATACTTGCGCTGCTGTGACCTTATTTGAAATCTTGCTGAAGCAGATTCAGGAATAATATTTACCGCATCTCCGCCCTTGATTACATTTCCGTGTATTCTTACATCCTCCCTTAACTGCTGCCTTAATGCATTTACGGAAGTGAAAAGTAGTATAACTGCATCAAGGGCATTTATTCCTTCATGAGGCGATGCCGCAGCATGAGCTGCCCTTCCTTTATAATTAAATTCAAGCCCATCAACAGCAAGTACTACTATCTTTGTGTTATTTCTTGAACCACCGTGAAACATGAGAATTACGTCTATGCCCTCGAAAGCTCCGTTTTTTCTCATCATACCTTTTGCATCCATACATTCCTCAGCAGGTGTTCCCATGCATATAATCTTTCCGCACAGGTACCTGCCAAGTTTACTCATAGCAATTGCAACATTTACTGAAGCAGACGCAATTATGTGATGATGGCATGCATGACCAATATTTGGAAGCGCGTCATATTCTGCAATAAATGCAACGGTCGGACCTGGCTTTTCAAAGCTGAACTTAGCTCTAAATGCTGTATCAAACCCACCTATACACTCTTGAATTTGAAAATCATTTCTTTTAAGTTCAGCAATAAGATAGTCTTTGGTTTTAAATTCTTTATTGCTGAGCTCTGGGTTATCAAATATATAATTTGCCATTTCAATACTGCGCTCCCGGAACTTATCAGTTTCATCTGCTGCTTTTTCTTTAAGTAATTTTATCTCTGTTATATCATCCTTGCTGATTGTCATATTTTCCCGCCTCTGCTAAATCTTTGTAAGTAAAATTTTTCATATCTGACTTATGTCATTATTTCTGCTTCTTATATTCAGCATTGATCCTGATGTAATCATAAGATATGTCAGTCGTATATATTTTAGCATCAGAGTTGCCAGAGTTTAAATCAACTGTAAATTTAAGATGTTTGTTTTTCATGAGCTTATTTCCATGTTCCCCGTCATACTGGATTGCCTGGCCTTCTTTCATTACTGCAAAATCTTCAAAATAAATATCTATCTTATCCTGATCAATCTGATTTTCAACTGAACCTATCGCTGCAGCAATTCTTCCCCAGTTTAAATCTTCGCCAAACATGGCAGATTTGAATAAAACTGAATTGGCAATCCTTTTACCAATATTTCTCGCTTCATTTTTATCCTTTGCTTTTACCACATTTATTTCAATTATTTTTGTTGCTCCTTCACCATCTTCTACAACTTTAAATGCCAGAGATTTCAGTACATAGAAGAGAGCGCTTTTGAAATTTTCAAAATTTTCACCTTTGCTCATTATTTCTATTCCGCTTGCGCCGTTAGCTATGATAAGTATCATATCATTTGTGCTTTGGCATCCATCTGTGGAAATGCAGTTAAAAGTGTCATCAACGCATTCAAATAAAGCTTCGTCCAGAAGTTCGCTTGGTATTTTAATGTCTGTTGCAATAAATGACATTGTGGTTGCCATATTTGGTTCAACCATAACCGAACCTTTGCCTATTCCACCGATAACTACTTCTGCGTCATCCTGCCTAAATTTTACTGCAACTTCCTTTGGATTCCTGTCAATTGTAAGCATTGCCCTGGCAGCGTTATGGCCGCCATGCCTGTTCAGGTTCTTGCTGCAAGTAATGATACCTCTTTCTATTTTATCCATAGGAAGCTGCTTCCCAATCC
>JAHILC010000140.1 GCA_018897225.1 Actinomycetota bacterium | reverse complement strand
TACATGCAGCTCTTCCCAAACGCTTAGGATCTCTTGCATTCTGGCGCTCTGATAAAAACTTCATGGATGAAATGGAGAGAATCTATAAAAATGCTTCAGATTATGGCCAAAGTTGCATAATTTCCTCTTCAGATTCCCACAATTGACAGCTTTAAAAAAAATTTGAATAAAAGATATATGAGTCAATGAGGAACGTCCCAGATGGCTTTCCAAATTATACACAACATTATTTGATATTTTAAATAATGTTGTGTATAATAACAGCAGACAGGGGATGTGATGAAAGTGATATTAGACTTACTTGTTGCAGAGAGCCAAAAAAATTTGCTACTTAAAAGAGAATTAAAAAATAAAATAAGCAGGCTGCCAAGAGGGATCATAAAAGAGAGAAGGGTTAAGGACAAAACCTATTATTATCTTGCCTACAGGGAGAACGGAAAGGTTATAAACAAATATATCGGTGATGATTCGCTTAAGGCTAAAAAATTTTCTAAGCTTGTTGAGGAACGAAAAGCTTTTGAAAATCAGCTAAAGCAGCTGCAAAAGGACTGGAAAATATACAACAAGGTAGGAATAGAAGAAAGCAGCGATGAACTCAGGCAAGTAATAACAGAAAGTGCAAAGGGCAACGATTTCAGCCTGTCACTCCGTGGATTTCTCGATATTTTTTACTCTTATAAGGATGATAAAGAAAAAATGTTTGCCTTGATTAAGCAGGAGCCTAAAGTCTATAAAAACGTCCCGGATTATCAGTATGCTATGTGCGCAGCTACAGCAAACAAGTTGTCCAACGATTATGACCTTGAGGTTCCATCCTGGGTATGGAAGGACAGATATTACATGAAGGAAATGTACTTTGGCGGTATCCGAAAAGGCAAGCTTAGAATATACAATATGCTCTATTCCCCGGCGGAATTCAAGCATCGGGGGTTGTTTGTGGATGAAAATATATTGATGCGTGTGTAAGGAGGCATGGGAATGGAACAGTTTTATCTGGGAAAAGAAGAAATACTTGAAAACTTTGAGCTTATAAATGAAGAACTTAAATTACTTGATACACATGGAGAAATTCTGATCACTGGAGGTGCGTCCATGTGCCTGGTGTTTTCTGCAAGGTCTTCAACTAAAGATATCGACGCAGTATATGAGCCCAAGACCATTATCAATGATATAGTGGCTAAAATTGCATTACAGAAGGGAATGCCAAAATCATGGCTAAACGATAGTGTCAAAGGCTTTATGACCGCAAAGGCCCATGAAAAGAAAATGTTTCTTAAAAACTATTCCAATCTGAAACTCTATTCAGTATTACCGGAATATCTTCTGGCAATGAAGTTAATGTCATCCAGGACGGAATCTGAAACTGACATAAAGGATATCATCTTTCTGATGAAGTACCTGGAAATAGATACCGGCGAAAAGGCAAAACAGGTAATAGAGGCCGTATTTAAAGCTGAACACATTTTACCCAAAACGAGGTATGTCATTGAAGAGTGCCTGGAAAAAATTCTAAAGGAAAAGAAAAACAATGCTTCTCAAACTAAATAAAATGAGTCAGTTAAGAACGTTTGTTTGTGTTAACCTAAAACTACCCCATCGTTTCATTTGAAAAGTTACCCACTTTCATTATGGGGAACATGCAAATAAAAAATAAACACACCACATAGTAGGTGCGTTTTATAGAGGTTATAATGTTGTTAACCTTTATATCAATCCCTTACTTTTTAAAATCTGGTTAGATTCAATTAGTCTGCGATCAATTTGCATATTACTCTTCGATTAACAAATTTTTATAAAGATTTTTCAGCCTTAAAGCATCACCTGCCAGCTGAGAATTATCCAAATTCTCATAATACTCAAAAAAATGGGTAATATGCAATTCTAAATCCTGTAAAGCGTCTTGCGGTGTATCCCCTGTACCGCAAACAGCAAGGTTTTCATTTTCAGCAAAAAAGAAATCTTCATCGCGGTAGGCTTTTACAGCTATAGGAATGGGAGTATAAAATCTTTTAGTCTTGCTCTGCAATCTCCATAAGGGGGCTACGTAAGACTTTATACGATTAGCAAAAATCTGCTGCGGATCTATCGCTGTAGCCGTGCCCACTCCGATGGCTCTGGTGCTTTTGTAATTAACGGGCATATATTCCATTCTTTCTTTTATTTCTTCATAGCTGTCAACTAATAGAGTACTCATTATACTACTTCCCCTCTCATCACTTTTTTGTAACCATCAGTTATCAACTCTTCAAATAAATATTTTGTATGCTTATGGCTTTCATTGAGATATTGCGAAATAGAATCGAAACTTAAATCCTTTTCTTTTGCATAATCGAAATCAAGAATAATTATCTCATAGCTTCCATCCAGCGAAATCGCAGGCTCAATGCGAGTAGTGATACTTCCGCCCTCAGTTTTTGATACAAATATTAAATTCAAATTAGCAAAATCGGTCGATATTGACTCCGGCAAACCTATCCTTATGTTTAAATAATTTTGGAAAGGAATAATTTCCCCTTCACGCGTAAAAGGAATAATATTTATGTAACGTAAGCCTATGCGAGTAAGCATTTTGACTTTGTAAAGATTCCTGAAAATATCTAACATCCGCATTGTTTCTTTTTTAAACAAATCAAAACCTTCGTATTTTTTACAGTATATTGCAAATTTATTAATAGAAAGCATAGCTCCGTAGGTTCCATCTTCACGCTCAAATTTATATGGCTCAAATGCCATTGCCTTGCCTTCAACTGAACGAGGTACTAAAACCTTACAGTAGGCATCTCGTATTTGTTCATAAAATTTATCCCTGCTACATTCGACAACTGGCTCGCCGGGAAATCTTATTTCAAAAACAGTTTCCGCCAGGGGAGCGTTTTCGTAAATTTCTTTCTTACTATTCATTCTTATCCCTCGGTCATTAATTATAGCATAATTGATAGAAACTTATTGAAAAAATTAAGCCGGATTGCCTGGGATATATTAAGTCTATACTATAAAAATAATGGTGAGAAAAAAAATCACTCGTCGGAGTTTAAGATTAATCACGTTATTGACAAAAATGACTCAATAATTGTAGAATACTCTTAGATCACGATGGTAGGTTATACGTAAGACTGTGTGCTTGCGGTAATGCCTACCTTTTTTTATATTCAAGTTTTTCTTTTAAATTATTCATAAATACAATTTTGTCCGCAAATTTTTTCAACAAGGAAGAGTATTTATATCTATTGGGAATTATCAAATGAAGCAATTTATCTTGTTTTATTAGATAATCAACCAAACAGTGGTAATCACCATCACCTGATACTATTATTGCTTTATCATAATTTTGCATTTCAATAACTGAATGCAAAACCAATTCAGCATCAACATTACCTTTAGTTTTTCTGCTTGGTAAAGCAAGAGTTGGTTTAAAAATTAGTAAATAGCCATATTTCTGTAAAGAAGTATATAAATTTTGATTTGAAGGAACATAACCTATAAAAAGAAATGCTTGTGAAATATCATATTTACCTTTTTTGTTTAAAATTTATATTCTGAAGCAAGATTACTTAAAATTAAGATTTATATTATTTTTTCCAGCGTAGGCTTTAGCAAGTGATACAAACATCGCACCCCTACTCTTTTTAATTTTCCCGGTAAGATATGTATCCTTAATTATACTTAAAAATATTCTTATCTGTTGCTCTGAGATTTTATCTACTATAACACGAAATGCTCCCAGACTGTGATTATCCTCAAGCTCTTCTGCTATTTCTTTGACTAGTAGCTCCTTTTCTCTAGACCTGTATCTTTTTATTCCAGGATATTCCTCTACCACACTGTTTTTGGAATATTTACTTTTTGGATTAGTGTAACTTTCTAATAGCTTCTTTTCTTTTCCAGAGTCTTTAGACTCTATAAAGTTGCATTTTCCCTTTTCTTTAAGGGATTCTTTTATTTTTCTCCTAATATCGTTAATATCCTCTTTATTTTCTACTGTCTTTTCTTTTATCTCTCCTCTAGAGTTTTCCACAACCTCCTTACTACTCGCCCTATTAACGTTATTTAAATTAGGTTCTTTAACGTTAGTATCATTAGGGTCGGATATTCCGTATTCTAGAGGTGGGTTTTTCCGTATTCTAGAAGACGGATTTTCCGTATTCAGAAATTCTTTAATTTCTGGCTTTAATACATAAATCCTATTAGAATTCCCCTGTCCTATTCTTTTATCAATTATTAATTTGTATTTAACAAGCTTTCTTTTATATGTAGTAGCAGTTTCTTTGTTTATTTCTAGAAGACCAGACAGATCTTCTCTGCTAAAAATTAAATATATATAGCCTTTTTCATCTTTCCAGTTATTCTTAATAGATAGATCCAGTCTGTCTCTTAAAATGGAATACATCAATTTAGGGCCCAGGCCTAAACCTTTATACACCGGGTTTTTAAAGAGTGCTTTTGGAACCTGGTAAAACCGAAGTGTTACTTCTTCTTGAGCAGTATAAAATCTGCTTGATGGAATAGAATTATATTCTTTGTTGTTAGAAGAGCCGTTGGGGTTGCTGGAAGGCAGTCCAGGTTTTTTACTTATATTTTCTCTATTTATTTCTCTATT
>JAHILC010000139.1 GCA_018897225.1 Actinomycetota bacterium | reverse complement strand
TCGGGATATATGGGCCAATTAGTAGAGTGGCCGGAAATAGTAACAGAGGGGAAGAATTTAGAAGAGTGCAGGGAAATGCTTAGGGACGCCTTAAATGAAATGATAATAGCGTATCATCAACAAGGCAAGGAAATTCCTATTGGCGGAGCACTTTTGGAGCAAGTACCTACCGAGGTTTAGAGTGTCAGTAAAACGTTTTGACTTAATCAGGTATTTTGTGAAAAATGGGTTTTATTTTTTACGTGAAGGTACAAATCATTCTATTTACACTAACAACTTAAAGACTATACCAATCAAAAGGCATCGTACATTTGATAGAATAACAGCAAATGAATTATGCAAGCAAGCCGGATTAAAACCAAAATTCTAACTTGGAAATGTTTTTATCTTGCAGCTTAATTTTTCTATAATAATTTTGATTGTTTCCTGATTTCAAAATTTTATAAGAATGTCTTAATTGATAATGTTTTAATTACACAGATTTCTGATATAAATGTAAAAAATTTTTTGGTTCCTTTTTATTTGAAATAGGAGCAGTAGGATTGACAAGGTTATCTGGGTACATTAAAATATTATCTTATAGGGTTGGATACCTCCGAAAGGGTGGGACATATCCGAATTAAGGCCTGTGAAGAGAACAACCTCTGTACAACAAGTTGGCTCTATGAAGCAGGAACCAAATCCCCAAGGGATGAACGGTAATTTACTGCCGTGAGGATGCCACATTCTATAAAAAATGCTGTGCCTAGCAAGATATATTTTGGGTTTAACAGAAATTAGGTAATTCATAGGGAAGTGGAGGTGTTACGATGGAGTCCAGTAAGACTTTGTTAGAAAAAGCGTTGCAACTAAAACCACAAGAAAAGTTTCTCATCGTTGAAGGTCTCTTGTTGAGTCTAGATGAACCGGATAAAAAGATCGATGAAATTTGGGCTATTGAGGCTGAAAAACGGCTTTCTGCTTATAAAAGTGGCAAGTTAAAAGGCATTCCGGCCGAAAAGATATTTGGCAGGAAGATATAATGAAAGTAGTCTTCAATGAGATTGCTAAGGATGAATTTGAAGATGCTATTGAATTTTATGAGCTTGAGTACCCAGGATTAGGTGAAAAATTTAGGGAAGAGATAAAGAAATCCGTTAAGCGACTCTTTGAGCATCCTAATGCTTGGCCCGTAGAGATAGGAGAAGTGAGGAAATGTTTAGTGCATAAATTTCCTTATAGAATTTTGTATTCAATCGAGAAAGATCATATCTACATTGGGTATCATTTGTATTGGCCTGATTTAGATATTGACCCGGAAGTTAATAACCTAACACCCTGAAAAATATCCATTGAAATCAAATAAAGCAAAAAATCATCCAACAAGTCATCCAAAAAATCCTATAGCGGGCTGCATTCATGTTCTGCAAGAGAAATTTACATAAATATTATTAGGTAAATATTGTGGACATTTTTATTTTTTAGTATAAAATATTAAATAATATAAATAATATATCAGGAGAGATGTGTAATGAAAGCTGGTAATATAATGTATACAAATGATAATATTCTTGGTTTTGTAAACCGATTAGTTTCAATTTCTGATTTCAGCAAGGGTAAAACCGCTAAAATATTTGAAGACATAAAGAAAAACAGAAATGGATATGTGGTGCTCAAAAATAATCAGCCATCTGCTGTTTTAATTTCAATTGATGAATATAGTGAGATTGTTGAAAAAGCAAAAAAAATGGAGCTCTTACTTGAAAAGGTTGATGAGTATCATTTGATAAATAGTGCATTAGAGGTATCTAAAACATATAAAGAGCAGGAGGCTCACAGCTTTGAGTCTGTTTTGGCAGAACTGGGAATATCAGAAAAAGAGATAAATGATCTCGAAGACAGCGTGGAAATTGAATAATGTGGGAAATTAAATTTTCAAAGGAAGCAAGAAAAGCTCTGCCTGTATTCGATAACATTATTCAAAAACAGGTCTTGGCAGGTATAAAGAAAGTAATTAAAAATCCATTACCAAATCCTGATGGCTATGGCAAACCTCTCGGTAATAAAGGTGGGTATAACCTTACAGGATTTTTTAAAATTAAGTATAGAGATATTGGCATAAGAGTTGTTTATTCATTGACTCATAGTGGTGAAATAATGAACATACTTGTCATTTCAAAGCGAGACGATAGCGCCTGTTACGAAGAAGCTGTTAAGCTCTATGAAAAGTATGGGGATAAGGTATTCAAAGATATATTTGACAACTTATAATGGGATTTATAAGAATTTTGATGCAGAGACAGTAGAAAACAAAGATTTCTGGAACATGCCTTTAGCTAAAGTAATGCCTCTTCACTTGAATATAGATAAAGAAGGATTTCATGTATGAAACAGGAATTTATTGATCTGGTAAAATACCGCCTAGAGAAAGCCAAAAATCTCACTGGCTTTATCTCACGGGTTAGACCCAAAAAGATTGAAAGAAATTCAAAAAATTAATGAGGAGCATGAAAATGAAATCATTAAAGCATGGCAAAGACATTTCAATAAGCGTTGAGAATATAACCCCTTTTGGTATTTGGGTTTTTGTAAAGGGAAAAGAATATTTTCTTAAGCTATGAAGATTATCCTTATTTTAGGGAACAAGCACTAAGTTCCATACATAACGTTCAGTTGCTTCATGGATATCATTTGTATTGGCCTGATTTAGATATTGATCTGGAAGTTAATAACCTAAGAACAACCTGAAAAATATCCTCTGAAATCAAAAATAGCAAAAAATCATCTAACAAGCCATTCAACGGGACGGCGAATAGCCGCCCGTTAATTTATACGTTGGGCGGCTTGACACGCAACAGAATTATCGTATTTATTGAGGGTTATAATGTTGTAAAGAAAATACTAAAGGTGGGTATTAAGCACCAATTATGAAGAATAAAAAAACAGGGCGTTATCGCTAATAATCCAATACGATCTTTTCGATTTGCTCGACATTATTAAAATGATTATCCCGGGTCAAAAGGGTGCCGCCATCAGCCATGCAACAAGCGGCAATCCAAACATCGTTAATGGGAATTTTACATCCTTTTTTCTCTAAATATTCATAGATAAGCGCATATTTACGGGAAACATTTTCACCAGCCGCGACTATTTCCACATGAAAAAGATTAATAAATTGCTCAATCTTCTGTTCGTTTAATTTCTTTCGGGAACTTTTCCCAAACCCGTAATAAAGTTCACCCAAAACTATTGCAGGAAAACAAATCTCTTGCGCTTTGCGGGCGATAATATCAACGACCTCGGGCTTCCCTTCCGCATAGTCAGAATATACGTTCGTATCCAGAATGAGTCTCATTTCCAGTCGCCTTCCTGAATGGTTTCAAATACAGATGTAGCGCGCCGCAGTTCCTCTGCTTCCTTGCTGGAAAGCCATCCTGCAAAATCACGCAATGCGCTTTCTCTGTTTTTGACCAATCCAAGCTTTTCATCGATTGCCTCAATGACAAAGGCTGTCTTCGATTTTTTCTCTTTTATTGCCGCTTTTTCTATCATGCTTACTTTTTTTGTTGGTAGTCGCAAACTCATTGGCATAACAATTACCTCCTTGTATCTCATTTTGTTTAACTGTATCTCATAATTATTTATTTTGCAAGAGATGATTAATTGCTGATTATTTTCAGAATTTTTTCTTTTTAAGTGATAGATTTGGTATAATAATAAATAGTTAGGGTTATTTTATAGGATATTTAACGCATTGAGCATTCGAAATTATAGATATTATAAAAAGAGGAAATCAACTTAGTCAGAGAATTGGAAAATAAATAAAAAAATATTAGATAGATATAAAAATATTTGAATGTGTCACATTTTCATAATAAGGAGGCAATAAATGAATAAAATAGAGGAATTACGGGAAATTGCTGAAAAATGTGTATGGATATTAAAAAATAAATATAAAGTAAAGAAAGTATTTCTTATCGGATCACTTGTGGAAGGTTATGTTCATGAAAGATCGGATATTGATTTGGTTGTGGAGGGTTTATCTCCAGATCTTTATATAAAATCACTAACCGAGTTATGGGATATCTTACCTTCTGGATTAGAATTAAATCTTATCCCTTTTGAAGATGCCTTTGAAAGTTTAAAGGAAAAAACCCTCAAAGAGGGAGAACTGATATATGGATAAAAATAATCTAAAAAAACAAATAGAAATTGAGATAGAAAATCTGGAAAGATTGGTAAAAGAAATTATATTGGTGACTGATAGATTTACCGATAAGCCAAACTTTATAGAAACAAGAGCTGCCGGAAGTATTATCCATGATTTTTATTGTGGTGTGGAAAAAATTTTTAAAAGAATTGCAATTTATATAAACAATGAGCTTCCCAGGGGTTATGATTGGCACACAGATCTTCTTTTGCAGATGGCACGTCCTGCAGAAACAATAAAGACTGCAGTAATCAGTGAAGAATTATTGGAAAAATTAAAAGAATATCTTCGTTTCCGTCATCTATTCAGAAACATTTATGGTTTTGAACTTAGATGGGAAAGATTTAAGAATTTATCTTTATCTGCACAAGCAGTCCTAAGTGAACTTAAAGATAATCTTAATGGATTTATAGACAATTTAAATTAAATTGTGAGCTCACGGGTATTGATGCAAAATAGATAATTCAAAATGTAAATATTTATGTCTATTTTTGTGTATAAATATTTGTATAAATATGCCCCGGTTCTTAAATGGTTTCAAAGATCCCAGAAAACGCCTTTTGCAGCTTTTAATGCAGAGAGGTCAACTTTTGATATGCATTTTAAGCATTTCAGCTTTTTTAAAAATATCAGGTATTACACAAATTTCTGATATTTAATACAGTATAAAAAAATACTTTGTCCTATGCTAAAAGTTATATTGACGACACTACTTTGAATTCAACGGTAAATCGTATTTATTATGCTATGTTTGATGCTGTTAATGCATTATTAGTAACAAAAGGATTATATTCTTCCAAGCATTCAGCTTTACATTGTGGCATGAGGAATGGATTAGTTAAGTGCGGCAAATTCACTAAAACAGTTCCATTACTTTTACAATTACTGTTAATAGCAGCTATAAATTAGAATGGCTAAGAGGTTTAACAACATCATAGACGGTCTCATGTGTAAGAATATCTTTAGACAACACGATGAAAAATTTATAAAATTAGAGCAGAATGAAAAAATTGCTTTTTGTCCTAATAATATTTAAACTCTTGAAAGGTTTGCTAATAATTAAAATATTATTTA
>JAHILC010000138.1 GCA_018897225.1 Actinomycetota bacterium | reverse complement strand
TCTCCCATTCTGATATAATAGGGCGAAATAAAAACAGATATGAACAAACCTTTAAATCCTGCAGTAGCTCTTTACATACTTTAAATGCTGATGGGACAATCCGTATCGTACTCACCCATACTCCAGATATGGACCCTCTGGTTGACCTTTCCGACAAAAACGTGGACGTGGTCCTTTGTGGCCATACACACGGCGGCCAGGTCAGGCTTCCAGGAGCAGGGGCTTTGATATCGGGCTGCAATATAAAAACAAAATATTGCTCTGGTTTATTTTATTTTAATAATTTTGTCCTTTATACCACAAAAGGCCTTGGTGAAGGAAGATATTCACCTTTCAGGTTTTACTGCCAACCGGAAGCAACCTTGATAAAGTTTTACTGATCAAAGATCAGAGTTGCTGACGGGTGGACAATCGAGAATCAGGCAATTCCCTGGTTTAATTATTATCTAGTGAAGTGCTATAAAATATTGGGTAAGGTTTTCAATGCATATTCCATTGGAATTATATCAATAGCATCTTCGGACATTTGTCTTTCACCGCCATATATAAAATAAGCCTTTGCAGTTGGATAATCTTTAAGAAAAGCTTTTAAACCCTTAAATCCTGATGTTGGAATTCTGCCTCGCTTTTTAATCTCGAATGCTTTCAGGCCGCGGTTTCCATATAAGACAAAATCCACTTCTAAATTGCTGTTTGTACGCCAATAATAGATTTTATATCCAAAACCATAATAATCATTAACAGCCTTTAATTCCTGGAAAAAAAGACTTTCATAGGAAATTCCTTCTACTTCATCGGGAGCATCCAGGGGTCCCATTGGCCTTAAAGTCCTATAAACACCTACATCGAAAAAGTAGAATTTAGGATGAACAATCAGTCTTCTTTTTGCACGTTTTGAAAATATTGGTATTCTGTAAGCTAAAAGCAGGTCTTCCAGGATTGTAAAATAATTTTCAACAACCTTTCGTTTCACTGCACATTCTCTTGCTACTTCGGATATATTTAAAACTGAACCTTGGGAAAAACTGGCGGCTTCTAAAAATCTCGAAAAGCTACTTAGATTTCTGGTCAGGCTTTCCTGTAATATTTCTTCCACTAGATAAGCTTTTATATAACTTTCAAGATAATCTTTTGGATTTGATTCAACATATACCGAGGGAAGATTACCAAAAATTAATGAATGGTTTAGGTTAAAATCCTTCCCAAGCTCTATTGCTGTTAACGGATGCATAGAGTAGCTAAGCGCTCTGCCTGCTAACAGGTTTGGACCTTTTCTTCTTAGTTTTCTCGCACTGGAACCGGTTAAAATGAACTTATATTTATATTTTTCTATGAGCCTGTGGACTTCATTTAAAAGTTCAGGGATTTTCTGGACTTCATCAATTATTATCCAGTTATTGAAATTATTTGGTATTAAGTTTTGGAGCCTCTGCGGATCTGCAAGCAGGTCATTATAAAGACGGGATTCAAGCAAATCAATGTAAACTGCATCTGGAAAGGCTTGCTTGACCCATGTTGTTTTACCTGTTCCTCGGGGACCAAAGAGAAAAAAGCTTTTATTTTCAGGTTCTTTTACTAATCTGGAATACATAACTCCATTTTACATAGATATTTGGAATTGTCAATTCCAATAATTAATAAACAGCAGTACAAAGTCCGGCTGGACACTGTCAAATGGACCTGGTACAAAAACTGTATACGTAAAGCTAAATACCATCCTCCAATGGCATAATAAATAAATTTCTTTTATTGATATCTTTCATTAAAATTAATTTACTACATAACGAATAAAGTAGTAGAATAATCATAAATAAAATACTAATTTATAAGTCAATATAGTTACTTAAAATATGTTTTACCAAAGGAGTCGAAGAAGAAGTTCCGCCATACTCCAAATAAAATTTGCTCTTTCCCTAAAATGCTTGTTTCTCTTACAACTTCTGCATAATCACATTAAACCTCTCAAAAACTTTATTGAGGTTAAAAGTTTCACCTATTCTAATAACAGGTATTAATTCAGTTGATATCTGCTTATTAAGTAATTCTATAGATTTTTGATTCAAGCCAAAGTTATGAGAATAATTTGCCCTGTATTTTTCTTCTTCAAGTTTCTTCTTAAATATTGGAAGGAAGTTTTTATTTTTAAAGTCAAACTTAGCTTCAGATATAAACCATAGGTCATAATAATCGCGAATCGCCACATCCCTTCTTGTTATCGCGGCTTTAAGTTTTTCAGCCACAGCCTCGTTTAATGTAAGTGACAATATCTTGTTTTTGGGGATTAAATCTTCTCCTGTAAACGGATCCTTGTAAAAATGGGCTATTGCATTATGGACTGGTTTTTCAACAGGTGTTTGCCTGAGCGAGATCTCTAGTTTTATATTCTCATCCTTTCCTGAGATAAATGATGGATAGAAAATATTAAATACATACTGTGTAGAATTGTTAAAACCTTCGCCTTCGGGCTTTTTACTTTTTAAATCTAAAAGTTTTAACAATTCCGGCATCTTTTCTCTTATTGGAGTGATTGCCCGGGACCTTTTAGAACGAGTCTCTATGCCTTCAGAGCTAAAGTATTGATAAACTTTAACAAAAATGTAGAAAAATCTTGACTTTTAATTAAATAATGTCTATATTATAAATATGAAGTTATCCGATTATGCAAAATTAAAAGGTGTTTGTTATAAAACAGCGTGGAGACATTGGAAGTTGGGTCTCATTAAATGCGAGCAGTTATCAACAGGCACAGTAATTGTTCTTCCACAATCAGATAG
>JAHILC010000137.1 GCA_018897225.1 Actinomycetota bacterium | reverse complement strand
GCTCCTTCAATATGGCCGCTGTCAAACTCTTCTTTGCTTCTGACATCAAGAATAAAATAATCCTTACTTAAGGACAGCATTTTATAAACTTGGTCAGCAGTAACATTGGTTATGCTTGCGGGTTTTGACTCTTGTGTTTTGCAGCCCGCTAAAGAAATATTGAAAAATAATAGAGCAATAAGAGCAGCAGACACAAGATAGAAAATGCCTGATTTAAAAATTTTTTTATTTTTCTTTACCATAGTACCGCCTTAATAATATTTGAGGTTTCTGTTTTCTAATATTATGACTTTCGCTTCTAATATTATAGTTTCTGTTTGCCAATTTTACTATTTTTTAACTTTTCATAAAATAATAAGAGCAATATTAATATGGAAGCAAAAATTGAAAGGGCAAAAATAAAAGGCCATGTACTTGCCAGTCCAAAGTATCTTATATATAAACCCATAAGCCATGGACTAATTGCAAACCCCACGCCACTTATAAAAAATATTATTGCATTGAATCTCCCCCTATGGTTGGCTGGAGAATAATTTGCTATGAATACATTGGAGCTGACTGAATTAATTATCTCTCCGAATGTCCATATAACAGTTGATATTATAAATAAATAGTATAATTTTGAATAAAAAAGTAATCCAAATCCCACGGCAAACAAAATGCCCGCAATACATATGTTTAAAAGGGGATTGTATTTTTTAAATATTGGGATCAATATCAGTGTCATCACTATTACAATGATTGCATTTACTGTCATAAGAGAGCCGAAAATTTTCGGGCCATTCTGATTAAAAATTTGATTTAAATAAAGCGGAAGACCAAAAGTAGACTGGGCATAAACAAATGATAATATTATTGAAATAAAGGCATACCCTACAAGAACAGGTTTTTTAAAAAATACTCTAACAGTATTTCCTTCTTCAGAACGCTCACTTTCTTCAACAACCTGATCTCCTATTAGGGTGAAACCTTCTATAGATTTTGATGGTTCTTTAATCAAAATCATAATTGGAATCAGGGCAAGGATCGTTGTTATTGCATCCACGACGAAAATAAGCATTAAATGGTTTACAAACAAAAACCCGGCTACTAGCGGACCCACTGCAAAACCCAGGTTGTGTCCAAGATATATTAGTGAAAAAGCATCATTCCTGTTCTTTTTTGTAGTTACATCAATAACCAGAGCATTTATTGCCGGCATTGCACCTGTTTTTAAAAAGCCTGCCAGCGCAATTAAATATACCACAAATGGTGAAATACCCAGAAATACAATTATTAGGTAACAAACAGAGCCAAGAAGGCTAAGGATAATTATTATTATTTTTCTGCCAAGCCAGTCTGCAAGCTTACCTCCAACCAGGCGTCCTAACCCTTCAGCTGCAATTACTATTGTCAGCACCAGACCAGCGCTATTTTCATTATATCCTAGCTTTAAAGTGAGGAATAATGCAAGAAAAGGATAAACAAAATTCCCTGCAGAATTAATGATTCCTGCTAAAAACAGGATGTATACACTCCTGGGTAATTTTGTGTATGAACGAAAATTTTCCAGCTTAACCATGTTCGGCAAATGGATAGAAATGATTTTAATAATTGATAATATTTATTTTTAATTAAAATTTTATTATTTTTTTAATAAAATTATTTATAAATTATATATTAAAATTACTTCAATTTACCACTATTTATTAAAATAAGCACAATAATTAAAAGCCTGATCAAATTATTGCGCTTATTTTTTAAATCTTAAAGTTAATAATATCTTTTTATTTTAATTTTTTTATTCTTTTATATCCCAGTACTCCTCAGCCTCTTCCTCCATTTCATAGAGGCGGTCATAGTAATCCGGAAACTCATTTAAATGAGATAGGGCTATCTTCCCGGTTATTAAAGGGTCATCATTGGAAACATTTGTATTGGGGTCTACTTTTCCGTGTTCAAGCTCAACATCCATTCCCATCCTGAACTGCTCAACGTCAAACTTGCTCCAATCAATACCCAGCTTTTCCCCAATGCTTTTAGATTCCTCAGCACTGAAATGCTTTTTGACCGACATCTTAGGTCCTTTCTTTTAGTTAAAAATAAAAACTTAATAATATAAGTAAATACATTATACTTAAATTTTGAATAAATT
>JAHILC010000014.1 GCA_018897225.1 Actinomycetota bacterium | reverse complement strand
GGCTAGTTTTGCAATCTCTTTAGTTACTCCGAAATAATAAAGACTTTCAATAAATTTATCCGTTTTCTCTTTTTCCTTATCCTTCATTCCGGTATAAGTTTCAGTTATATTTATACAGCAGCAGTCAACAATATCGCCTCTAGTCCCAATTTCTTCCAGATAGAAATTGACTTTTTTATCACCACGCAGGTGATCGGTTATCGTGGTTGTATCCAATAAATATTCGGCCATTACAGTATTTCTTTCAGCCTCTTTTCATCTTCCTCTCTCAGGTTTCTTACCCAGCTTTCTACTCCTTTCTTAAATTCAGGATGATCTTTGTCATCCCAAGCTCCAGCTGTTTCCTTTACAGCATTAAGAAAGTTCAAGCGTTGTATCTCTTTTATTACAGCTTTAGTTATAAACCAGCTGCGTTTTCTTTTTCCTGAAAGCCTGTCTATCTCTTCTACTAATTCCTCTGACACTACAACATGGGTTCTTTTTTTTGTATCCATATGTATATTTTTGTTAATTAATATTTGTATATCTTATGTTAATATATCGTGGGATATTTTCAATAAGTAATAAAAATAAATTATTTTCAATATTAAAAAACTTTACAGTTTATTAAATAATTTGATGCAGGAATCGACCACATCCGGGTCATAAAGGATGCCTTTATTTTTTGATAATATTATAAGAATTTGCTCTTGGATCCCCCAAGTATAAATATGATATCTGCCTGTGTATTTACCTAAAACTGATAATGGATTTGCCAAAAAGAATAAACTTTTAAAAAAAACGGGTGTTTTAGATAAAAATTAAGCAGAAATATTTTCTGGTAATATTTTATGTGAAACTATGATTATACCTGATGTAATAATCCTCATTTGCCCTCCGCATTTGGGACATTCATTAATCTATTTTCACTGTCAGATACCTCTTATTCATCCACAGATAAATCAGCGAATAGGATACGCGCATAATCTCGCCTTCCGTGCAAGATTCTCGACACGAAAACAATTTCATCTTCGCATCTGTAAAATATAAGATAATTGACACAAACAAGAAAACGATAGTCTGTATTAATATCAACCACGGAAGAAAGTGGTGCTCCAATTCCTGGACGCTCCTGTAGCCCTGATATTTTATCAATTATTTTAGAAACCAGATTTTCGGCTGCATGTTGATTACAAAGATCCTGAGAAATATAACTTTTAATTTCCACCAAATCATGTTTAGCTTCGGGTGAAATTTTCAGTTTATACATTCTCAATTCCCAGTTCTGTCCTCACTTCTTCGATAGCCATCCACCCCTTTTCTTTTCCAGCCTGCTCTCCTTGTGCAAGTTGTGACATCAATTTCAGTGAAGCCTTTAATTTTTCATATTCGTTAATATCAATAATGGCAAATTTTCCTCTACCATTTTTGGTTAAAAACACCGGCTCACCCGCAGAAATATCTTGCAGTACTTTATTGTAATTCCTTAAATCAGAGATGGGTTTGATAGTTGGCATATAAAACAACTCCTTTCATTGCTGTTATTATTGTACCCTTATTATTCGTAAGATACAACAACAATATTTATAAGAATTTGCTTTTAGATCCCCAAGGTATAAATATGATATTTTAGAACCGTAAGATGATTTTCCTATTTGCTAAATAATTTGATGCAGGAATCGATCACATCCGGGTCATAGAGGATGCCTTTATTTTTTGATATTTCATCAATGGATTCTTTTAAAGTATGAGCTTCCCTGTAAGGCCTGTGAGAAGATATCGCTTCGGTTACATCAGAAACAGCAATAATTTTTGCCTCAATCATGATACCATCACCTTTAAGCCCGCTTGGATATTCTGAACCATTTATCTTCTCATGATGCTGGAGAATTATTTTTGCAATTGGATATGGAAAATCAATTTTTTTTACTGCCCTTTTATACTTATGGGGCTTGCAAGCAAGTTCTTATGGATTATGTTATATTAACCGGTAATCCTGATAAATACTATAAAATGTCTCCTGCCCATAATTCCTGCAAAAAAATACTCCATGGTATTATCTCTATCTTACCATGAAGTCTCTTATCTTTTTCATTGCAAACTATAAAATTCCTTTTTGGCAGATATTCTTCAGTAAAAGCTTCCAGTGCATTAAAGTCTCTTTTATCTATACGGTTTGCCCCTTTTATCTCTACGGCAATTTCACCTCCTGATAAAATAAAATCTACTTCCAGACCTGTTTTTGTCCTCCAGAAATTTATTTCGAAGTTTTTATCACTGTAAGCTTTATAAGCAAGTATCTCCATTAATAAGAAGTGTTCAAAAGCTCTACCGAATTCCTCGCCCCTCTCTTCTTCTAAATGTTGTTTTCTTAAATAATTAGCAACTCCTACATCAAACAGATAATATTTGGGTGCTTTAGTAATAATTTTACGTGATTGTCTTTTTTTAAAGGGATCAATTCTTACCGCCAGCAATGTGTCTATGAGAATTTGATAGTATTCTTTAACAGTCTTTGAATCTACGCCACAATCACGGGCAATATTGGAATAGTTTGTAAGCTCGCCATGGGAATAACCAAATGCATCAAAAAATCTGGAAAAAGCAGGAATGTTTCGAGTTAATCCTTCAGCAAAGACTTCCTCCTTTAAATAATCCTGGATATAGGCCTTCAAAGATCTCTTGCACTCCTCGTCATCCTGCAGGTAATGTGTCGGTATCATACCATGGTTTAAAACGTGTAAAAGATTAATACCCTTCAGTTCAGCTGTAACAAGCGGAAACATTTCGTAACGCCACGCCCTGCCTCCTAATAGATTAACATGGCCTCTTCTTAATTTTCTTGCACTTGAACCGCAAAGAATAAACCGCAGTCCCTTATTTTCGATTAGCCAATGTACCTCATCAAGAACCTGGGGGACTTTCTGGACCTCATCCAATATTATTGGATGTTTGAGCATATTTATATTCTTTGCCAGTATTCTCTCCCGTAATAGCGCCGGATTTTTAGAAACTTCAATAAAAAAGTCAGTCTTTAAAAAATCAAATATTATGCTATGGGGAAAGCGATTTTTTAAATATGTGCTTTTACCTGTTTTTCTTGGTCCCCATAAAAAGGCAGATTGTTGCTGGGGAAGATCTATATTCAATATTCTTTTTATATAACTCATTTAGAATTATCCTCCAATTTAGTATTGCTATTTTGTAGTATGTACCATTTTGGTTAAATAGTCAAGCTTTTTTATATGAATTATCTTAAGGAAAACCGTGTTCTTTCGGTAAGCTTGAACGAATTGAGATTTTTTCAAAAATCAGCGCAGT
>JAHILC010000136.1 GCA_018897225.1 Actinomycetota bacterium | reverse complement strand
TTTATCTATTAATATTATTAATGGAAAGGATTTTAATGGACTACCTGTTAGGTTTCTTAGGGTAGAAAATATCTTTAACCCAATTAATAAAAATGTAGCTATTTACAATGAGTTATATAGAATATATCATAGTCTTTATTCAAATTTAAAAGATTCATTTTTTAAAACAAGCAAATTTGTAAAAAAATATTGTTCAAATTAAGTAATGATTAATTTTTGTGAAAATATGATATTTATCTAATATGCACAGGGAGTTAAAAGCCGTAATCAAATCTCCTGGAAAAAGATTTTAATAAGAATTATCGAAAGCTATGCCTTAAGTGAAATAAAAAGTGACTACACACTTGAAATTTTAAAAATTAAAAAATTAGAAATTTCTCAAAATAAATTGAGTGTAAAATTAAAAAGTTTTAAATGTATAAGTATAATTCTGATTTTTTGTTTGATATCGTATTTTTTGATCAGCTGCGCAACAAGATCTAATAGACCTGACATATGGGCAGCAGCACAAGATTATGTTGAATCTAACCTAACAAATTCTTCCACAAAAACATTTCCAGCTAACTATGAGGATTACATTGTTAAAATAGGAAAAGACAAGTATAAGATAGAAGCCTATGTAATTGAAAAAGACACTTCCTGCTGTGGGCCATTCGTAAGAACTTTTTTTAGCTGTATAGTCGAGTACAAAAATGGAAAATATACAGTACATTCCTTAGAATTTGGTAATTCAGAAAAGTGGGAAAAACCTTTATATTGAAGAAAGCAATAATGAAATAGATGAAACAGAATTAACAAAAAATGTACTGGATAAAATAATAAAGAAATACTTTTGCAGTTAAAAAATTATTTATTTACAAAATGGCTGAACCAGCAAATACTAATATTAAAAAATGATTAAAAAGATAAGCACTTTATTAGTAATATCAACTTTTATAGTTCTAATAGTTTTTACTGGCTTTAAATTTAATAAAGACGTAGTACAAAGAGAATTATATGCTAGCGAAATAAGCAACAATATAAATGTCCATTTTTTTTATAGCAAAGAATGCGATGTCTGTTTAAGAATTTTAGATAAGTTAAATAATTTAATTCAAGAAAAATATAGTGGAGTCAATCTTAGGACATATGAAATGTCTAAAAATTCTGAAAATCTCACTCTCTACTTTTATCTTCTGGATAGTTACGGATATAAAGATAATGATTATAGTATTCCCACAATTTTTATTGGAGAAGATGTTTTAGTGGGAAAAGATGATATAGAAGAGAATTTTGAAAATTTTCTAATAAGTTATTTGGAAAAGGATTTAGGTTATGACCCTGTAGAAAATTTAATCAAAGATTATGCTAAAGATGAAGGTAGAGACAATTATTTAGAGAAAGATTATATAACAATTCCAATTATAATCGTTTCAGGACTGACAGATTCTGTAAATCCATGCGCAATCGCAATAATCATTTTTCTTATAACTACTTTTATATTAACAAAAGATAAAAAAAATGTATTAAGATATGGATTAATATATATAATCACTATATTTATTGTATATTTGTGCTTAGGACTTGGGTATATTTATTTTATTAAAACTATAAATATACCTAATTTATTTTTTACTATAATTGGCTGTATATTAATTTTAATGGGCATCTTAAGTATTAAGGACTTTTTTTGGTATGGTAAGGGAATAAGTTTGGGGATACCAAAACCTATTGCAGGTTTTATAGAAAGAAACATTAAGAAAGCTACCCTCTTTTCTATGATATCTATAGGACTTATAGTTAGTGTTTTTGAATTCGGATGTAGTGGAGCAGTATATTTAGGTATCTTATCTTTTATTGAAAAACAGGGTTTGAGTTTAAAACTCCTGCTATTATTAATATTATATAATTTCATTTTTATACTTCCACTGCTAATTGTTTTAATTGTATTTTATTTTGGTTTTTCAATAAAAAAAATTAGTAGATTCTATATACAAAAAAGAAGGAAATTATATAGGTTAATAAGTGGTGTAGTTCTTATTTTTCTTGGTATTTATCTAATAGTTTGGTTTTAAAATTCCATATCTTTATTATAATATTCATAACAAATAATGCTCTTTAGAATGGTTCAATGCTACTGACGTGATGGTTCATAGCTAGTGAAGATTGACAAATAGAGAAGTCTGTTATGGTGTTACTTTATCTTACTAAGTTAAAAGCCGAGTCAAGGTTTTACTAAATTAAAGATGATGCATATTCACCAATACTTAAGATGATCTCTCTCATTATTGAAAAATGTTGATTTATTCTTCTTTGAAAAATTAAGCTACTGCTCCTGTAGCATACTTAATTATTTCCTCTTCAGAAACATCATCATGAGTAAATTCAGCCTTTATTTTACCCTTGTACATAATCAATATCCTATGGCACAAACCAATTAATTCTTGTAATTCAGATGAAGTCATTATAATGGAATCTCCCTGTTTAGCCAAAATACTAATAAGGTTATGTATCTCTGCCTTAGCTCCTACATCTATACCGCGGGTAGGATCGTCCATTAACAATATTTTAGCTTTAGTAGCCAACCATTTTGCTACTGCTACTTTTTGTTGATTACCACCGCTTAAGTTCTCTACTAGTTGAACCAAGCTTGGAGTTCGAATTTTAAGCTCTTCTACAAACCTTCTTGCTAAAGTATCTTTTTTTGTTGATGATACTAGCCCTAATCTCTTTAATTCATTTAATACTAAGAAGGAGACATTATCCCGTACATTCAGTTTTAGAAATAGAGATTCTGCATGTCTATCTGCAGCTATATAACCTATCTTTAATTTCATAGCTTCTTTAGGATTTTTTATAATCTCTAATTTCTCATTCAGATATATCTTACCATTGTCAATTTTTTCAATTCCAAATAGTGCTCTAAGCAGGTTACTATTTCCCGAGCCACGTAGACCAGCTATACCCAAAATCTCCCCTTTTTTAGCTTCGAAACTTATGTCTTCAAAAGATCCCTTGCAGGATAAATTAACTACTTTCAATACTGTTTCCTCCATCGCTTTTGTCATCTTTGGGAACATGTCTATAAGTTTTCTTCCAACCATTAAAGATGCTACTTGGTCAGGGTTTGAATCTTTCTTTTTTTCAGTGGCAACATGTTTTCCATCTCTTAATGTAGTTATTCTGTCTGCAATTTCAAATACTTCTTCTAGTCGATGAGACACATATATTACAGTTATGCCTTCGGATTTCAAATTATGAATAACTTTAAAAAGTTTTTTTGTATCGTCCATTGTCAATGCAGAGGTAGGTTCGTCCATAATTATTAACTTTGCGTTAATAGAAAGAGCCTTAGCAATCTCTACTATCTGTCTTTGGACAATTGTGAGGCTATTGACATAAGTTTTGGGATTGATATTAGCTCCTAATATCTCAAGAGGTTTCTTAGTTCTTTCATACATTGTATTCCAATCAAGAGAACCATATTTTGTAATAAGCTCGCGGCCTAAAAAAATACTACCCGCTACACTTAAATTTTGACAAAGAGCAGGCTCTTGATAGACGATACTTATACCAAACTCCTGAGCATGTTTGGGATTTCTGATACTTATTTCCTTGCCTTCCCATAAAATCTTCCCAGCATCCTTTTGATAAACACCACCGCATATTTTAATAAGAGTAGACTTTCCAGCTCCATTTTCACCTACCAAAGCATGAACCTCACCCTTTATAACACCAAATGAAACATCAATTAATGCTTTTACACCAGGAAAGCTCTTAGAAATTTTATCAAATTCAACTATGTAACTTTTTTCTGTCATGTTTATCCTTCCTATAGATTAATAATCTCTACCAAACTGTGAGTAAGATAAAAAAAACTCTTGGCACACTATAATTATTTTTGGAAAAAAATCTAATAACTACATGATAAATATATATACATCGTGCACCCAAATATTTACGGACATAGGTTACCTTAATGAATATTTGTTTACAGACATCGTGCACCTATTATATATATGCTGTGCTTAAGAATCAATTATATAAGCCAGCTAATAAACTTATGAGTAACCTATGTATGTGTATTTTAAGACTCTAAGATAAGTAACCTATGTATGTGTATTTATTAACTACAATTTATATTTTTACCATCTTATCAAAAGGAGAGTGCAAAACCAAATACACCCAACTGCACTCTCCTTCACCAAACCAAGAAGCCTAATAACTATAATGAGTCTTAAATAATAACCAAATTCTTTTCCTCTTTTTTACTCAGCCCACTTTGCTTCTCTTGCCAGGATTTGTTCAATATTATTTTTATCAACTACTTCTGCTCCTGTATCAACGTCCTTAGGAGGAATTCCTTTATCAACATAAAGCCATAATCACTACCGGATAGAAACCCTGGGAATAAGGGTCTTGCCCAATAGTAAATTGCAGAACACCATCTTTAATAAAATTGAGTGTACCCTCTACAAGGTCAAATCCGCCTCCCAGTAGTTTGCCCTTAAGATTATTTATGGATATATACATTCCTATAGCTTCTGTATAAGCATCTACACTATAAATTCCATCTACATCTGGATTAGCCAAATGAGCAGCTTCAATTTTGCCAACGGCCTCTGTCATATCTGCACCATAATTTAGATTATCCCCAATTACAGTTACATTAGATCCTTCTAGAGCCGTTCTTGCTCCCGCTAGTCTTTGCTCTATTGCTGAATGACCTGGGCAGCATGTACTGAGAATAACTTCTCCACCATCAGGCAGATATTTCTTTATTTCTTCGCCCATACGCATACCTGCTTTAATCTGATCCTGGCCAACAAAAACCATTCTGGCGTTAGGAGTTGGGTCGTCTGTATTATAACCAACTACAATTATTCCCTTGTCAATTGCTTTCTGTACTACTCCATCATATGCTGCTTCATCTGGCAAAGTAATTGCTAACCCATCAATATCTCCCTCTATAGCTGTTTCCGTCATATCTACCTGTGCAGCTATATCAAAAGTCTTTGGTCCTATAAACTCAACAGTCACACCAAAAATTTCAGCAGCATGCTTATATCCTGCAACTGTAGGTACCCAGAATGGTGTACCAGCATCATGGGTTGTAAATACAAACTTATAAGCTTTTTCTGCTACAACCTCTTCAGTAGGAGCTGCTGTAGTTTCAGCTACTTCAGGAGCTACTGTGGTTTCAGCTGCTTCAGTTGTTGCGGGAGCTGCTTCTTTCTTACAACCAGTAAGTGAAAAAGCTGCTACCATTGATATACTTATTACTAAAACAACTACGTATATAAGTATCTTTTTCATCTTCCCTCCTTGTTAATAGTATTTTTGCATAATACAATAACAGAATTTTTATAGATTTGATTAGTATGCATTCAACCAAATCTATACTAATTTTACATAATTAACACCACCTCCTTTGATAATTAAATTATCAATTTCACATAATCACTCAAACTTTTATCAAATTATTTAGATATTAACACAATATGCTTAAATTATATCATATTTGCAAAAGCATTCTCACTTTTAACGTCTACGACGGAGTAACGTATCCATAGCAACAGCTCCTATAATTACAAACCCAAGAACTGCCTCCTGCCAGTATACAGATACACCAATAAGAATCATCCCATTTTTAATAGCACCCATAATTATTGCGCCCAATAGGGTTCCAACAACGAATCCAGATCCACCCAAAAGACTGGTGCCTCCAATAACTGCAGCAGCAATGACATTCAATTCCATACCAGTACCAGCAAGAGGAGTTGCTGATTTTAAAAAACCTAGCATGAGAGCCCCAGCAATTACAGCTACTATACTAGTAATGATAAAATTGATTATCTTAACTCTATCTGTATTAACACCAGCCAATATAGCTGCCTGTTTGTTACCTCCAGTACCATAAACATGATGTCCAAAAGCTGTCTTGGTCAAAATAATTCCACCCAATATCATAATTATTATCAACCATATAGCCTGCATTGGAAATTTATCTAAAATTCGCCCACCTGTTAAAAAGAAAAAGCTTGAGTTTTCAAAGCCACTGATAGGCCAACCTCCTGCTATAACAAGAGCTAACCCTCGCAATATACTTAACATTCCCAAAGTGACTATGAAAGATGGAATAC
>JAHILC010000135.1 GCA_018897225.1 Actinomycetota bacterium | reverse complement strand
GCAGAATTTACATCTCCCTCGCATGCTGCAACGATACCTTCATCATTTAAATTTGAAACTGCAAGGCAGGTTTTTCCTTTAATAGCCGGTGTTGGAAAACAATTAATGGCTATTGAATCAAGGTTCAAATCTTTGGTTAATTCTAAAAAAGCGTAATAGAAGCTAAGAGATTCCGAGACTGTCTCATCGCTAACCATTACTTTGCCAACATTTTTCTTTATATAATCTATCTTAGAGTCAATTTTACTCCCTAAATTTTTTCTGGCTCTTTCAACATAATCATTTAGCTTATAAAAATCCACCGGCACAACTGTTGGGCCAAATACTTTTTTAACTGCAAATATATCAAAATTTAAGCTAAGCATTATTTCAGGTATGTAACCTATGAGGCCTATTCTCATACTTTTCAATCTCTTGACAATAGCTGCTGCAAAACAGTAATCAACTATTTTCTTTTGGACTTTGACTTCAGATATTTCTCCAAAAATAAATTTAAAATCAAAACCTAATTCTTTCAAGGAAGCTGAGATAACCTGTGCCCCATTTATGCCGATAGTTTGCGTAGATAATGAAGTTGTAAAAACAATTACAGGAATATTAAGATTATTGAGCAAGCTTATTGCAAGGACATCGGGAGTCCAGACGGCCACTACTAGAATTATGATATCTAAATTTTCTCCGGAAAATATTTCATTGGCCTTTTTTGCATCATTTTCATTCTTTACAATAAAATCAATATTCTTATTTTCGATATCTAACCTATCCAGGATATTTATAAACTTTTTTTGGTAATTTCCTAATTTATCCTGGTCCAGATCAAATCCGTCAATGCATGTAAATGCCACGCCTGCCTTAGGTTTTAGTTTCAAAATGCCTCCTATAGAAATTTAATAATAGAAAATTTTATAACTGAAAAATGGATACTTGTCATTAATTTATATCCAATTAATAAAGGCAAGTTATCAATTTAATGAATTATTTATTTAAAAATCCTATTGCGCCACTGGCAGTTTTACCTTCCCTTATAATCATCGCAGTGGCTCGGGTTAATTTCTCTATATCCTTTGTTTCAGATAAGTTCCTTCCGACCAGACAACCTGAAGCACCGGACTGCATGGCATTATCAATCATTTTAAGAAAATCCGGTTCAGGCATTTTAGGACCGCCATTAATGACAACCGGTATCTTTACATAATCAACAAGGTCCGCAAAACTGTCCCTGTCCCCCGTCCAATTTGTGGAAATGAAATCGCATCCAAGTTCTGCACAAAGCCTTGCAGTAAATTTTAAATATTTGATGCCATGTTTTTCCAGATGGCTTTGTTGCGAATCATAAAATCCGGGAAATTCAGCCTCCGCTGCAAAAACCATTCCATATCGGTCGCATAAATCCCCTACCCTGCCAAGCAATTCCAAAACATAAGGATCATTTTTTGTTGAAAGTCCAACAAAAAAGCACACGCCGTCTGCTCCAATTCTAGCTGCTTCTTCAACTGTAGATATTGCAACTTGTTGAATTGGATCGGGACTTAATGCTGCATAGGTAAACAAATAATCAAGTATACCAATCCTGCCATTCCATTCAGGTGCGCAAAGCCTCAGAAAACCTTTACTCATGATCATTGCCGTAGCGCCGCCGGCTACAGATTGCTTTACGGCTTTTGCGACATCTACCTGGCCAGGATATGGATTTGGTGATGTTAGATTATGGACAGGCGCAAAAATAACCGCTTTGCCATTTTCATCAAATATTCTTCTAAGCCTTATTGTTTTTCCAGTATTTATAGCCATAATGATCCTTTCAAATATTTTGTTTATTTATAAAAACTTTTTCGTTAATTAAACGTTTACTATAATAACATATTAAAAACACTTAATAAATATTTTTTTAAATTAAATCAAAGTTATTTGCTATATAGATAAAAATATTTTGTTATATATTAAGAATTTTTGCCTTTAAAGCTTATAATTTCTAGCAGTTTCGTACATAGTTATTGCATTCTTGTAATTGACTGCAGGATGTATTTCCGAAGTTGAGCCAATAAGAATTTTTCTTTTACCCGCATCTTCTATTGCTTTCACTACAGCATCTTTTATTTCTTCCGCAGATCCATAAGGTAAAAGCTGGGTACAATCTATAGGCTGGCAAATTACTGTATCATCATACATCTCTCTAAATCTTTTTACATCCATATCGCAATAAGGTTCAAATGGATCAACAGCATCAGTGCCAATATTAATGAAATCTCCAACTACCGGCCATTTGTACCCATCAAGGAAATGCATTACAAACTTGCCATATTTTTTAAATGTCTCAGTTACTCTCTTTTCTCTTGGAATTATTACTTCCTTGTAAAATTCATAAGAAAAGAATAATCTGTCATCCATTCCAACCGATCCTGCCGAACAACATATAGGCATAATATCCAGGGCAGCATAAGACTCAATAAAAGCTATTTCATAATCATATAAGCTATCAATATATCTAATTGCAACTTCAGGATAGTCATGGTAAAGGAAAGCCCATGAGTCTATTCCATATCTGAATAATCCAATAGAAACGCCCTGGCACATTTCTGGACCAAGCATGACAGTTCCATCTAATTTATTGGTTATCCTACTGTATTCCTCTTTTACCTCTTCAAAATACTCAAACTTTTCATAAAACAAATTTACATGGTTATTGGCTGCAGAACATATTTTCCTTTCCTTTGTACAATCCTGAATTTTATCTATATCTTCTTCTATTTTCCTGACAATATCTTCAACAGTACTGTAAACAGGCTTTCCCATGATGTGCCCGGTCCACCACTCATATCTATATACATAGCCATCTTCTTCCTTTACAAGTTTGGTACCTTCATAATCCGGGACAGCAAAATGCCTGATTAAATCAAGATATTTATTTGCAGTACTACAAAGCAAATCTTCAGCATTTTGTGGTGTTACCTTTT
>JAHILC010000134.1 GCA_018897225.1 Actinomycetota bacterium | reverse complement strand
GATAAAACAATACCAATACCATATTACTATCAGGTACAGCAAAGAATAAAAGAAGCAATAAAAAAAGGTGAATGGAAGTCTGGTCAATTCATACCTACAGAAAGGGATCTTTCCGATAAATTCCAGGTAAGTAGAATTACCACAAGAAAAGCATTAGAAAGTCTATCAATAGAAGGAGTTATAAGAAAAATCAAAGGAAAAGGTGCTACTGTTGCAAAACCCAAGATTGAGGGTCAACTTTTTAATAGATTAATAGGAACATATCAAGATCTTAAAGATAAAGGGTTCAAAATTACAAATAAAATTTTAGATTTTAAAATAATAGAGCCTAAAGAATCAGCTAGAAAAGAATTAAATTTGTTACCTAAAGAAAAAGTATATAGATTTGAAAGGATTAGATTTTTAGATAATGAACCATATCATTATTCTAAAACTTTTATGACTGAAAAGATATGTCCAAATTTTGTTTACAAGCTTTTAATTAAGAATTCTTTAATTAAAGTGCTTGAAGAAAGTTATGAATTAAAGATTTATAGGGTTAGAAGAGTGTTAGAAGCAGGGGTCGCTTCAATGGAAGATTCAAAATTGTTTAAAATTAAGATAGGTGCACCAATCCTAGCTTTTTATAATACTGCATTTTTAAAGGATGGAACTCCTATTGAGTATACATTAAATAAAATTAGGGGTGATATGTCTAAATTTGATATCGAAATAAGTTTGGAAGGCGTTGAGGATATTAAACATAATATTAAAAATAACTGATGAATTGTTAATTAGCATTATAGGAGGTGATTGAGTTTTTAGCTAATTAGAGAAAATAAATTTTAGGAGGTGGTAAATATAGAAAGAAGTAGAATGAGATTTGCTTAGAGAAAAATGCCTCAGCAGCATATCCAAACAAATCTCAAGGAAATTATATCAAAAAAAAGGTAATAATTAAAAATTATTAAAAGAGAGGTGAATTAGAAGATGAAAAAATCATTATTATGGATGGTGGTAGTATTAGTAAGTGTATCAATGGTAGGAGTATTTTCTTTTACAGGTTGTAAGGGTGCTGTAGAAGAAGCAGTTACAGAAGCAGTAGAAGAAGAAGTAGAAGAAGTAGCTGAAGAAGCACCAGCTGAGAAAGAAGCTGTTGAAGAAATAGTGTTAGAATTTTGGTCATGGAATAATGAAGGTGCTTATCCAGTTGTTCACGAGGATGCTGAAAAAAGATTTATGGCTGATTATCCGAATGTAACAATAAAAAGAGAATATATCAGTTATACAGAATATCTTGTTAAAGTAAAGGCAGTACTTTCTGGAGAAGAAGCGCCAAATGTGTTTCAAATACCATGGGCTGGCGAGTATACAGAATTAGCAAGGTCAGGAAAATTACTTCCCCTAACTGATGCCCTGGGTAATGATTTTCCTGTATTTTTTGAATCTGTTATGAATGCAATATCAGTTGATGGGGATGCCTGGGCAGTGCCACTTGATCTTAACACACTTCAAATTGCATATAATATAAATATGTTTGATGAATTAGGTCTTGAAATTCCAAAATCACAAGATGAATTAAAGACATTGGCAGCCGCATTGGCAGATAATGATAAATTTGGTATTGCACAGGGTACAAAGGATTTATGGACTGCTGCGGATTCATTTTTTGCTCAAGTTGCGTATACTGATCCCACACATACATTGATGGCTAAAGCTGATGCCGGAGAAATCGGATGGGACGACCCAGTGTTTTTACAGGCAGCTCAGAATGTTTTAGATCTTGTAGAAGCAGGTGTTTATACTCCAGGAGTTAATTCAATGGATGCTTTTGTGGGAGCAAAGGATCTATTTGTACAGCAGCAAGCAGCAATGTTTTACCCTACTGGTAATTTTGTTACTGGTGGGATAACTGCTGATATTGATGGAGCTTTTGAATACAGTCTCTTCCCCACTCCTCCTTTAAATGCTGGAGATGAGTTTTTACCAACAGGTGGAGTCGCTGAAATGTTTGTAATAGCCAAAGATAGCACAAATCAGGACATTGCTATAGAGTTTTTACGATATCTGACAAATGATGAAGGAAAAGATGTTTTGGTTGCCAATGACTTTATACCTTCAAGTGATTATACTGGTGATCTATCAAATAAGAGCGACCTTTATCAAAACATGCTAGATGCGCAGTCTAAAGTACAAAGCAGAGTAGTCTATAACACAGTAGTTTATACTGCGATTATGAATGGTATGCAAGGTATATTTGGACAGGAACTGACAGCAGAGGAATTTATCGCCCAGATAGTTGAAGCTGCTGCAAAATAAATAATTAGTTTAAAATTGTGAAGGTTACACAGGGGCTTATAATGAATATAGGCCCCTGTGTATTAAGTAAAAATTATATTTTCAATGAATTTATGTTAAATAGAAGAATAAATAAAATTGGATTTGTCTTTACACTTCCATCAATAATGTTTTTTATATTTTTTATATCAATTCCTATATTATTTACGATTTTTTTAACATTTACATCTTGGAAGGGATTTGATTTAAGCCAAATCAAATTAATAGGATTTGCAAATTATATTGAAGTTTTTAGAGATAAAATTTTTTTAAAGTCTTTTTTACAAACTACGATATTTGTAGTTTTAACAACAATCTTTTTAAATCTATTTGGCTTTGTTGGTGCATTAATAATTGATACTAAAATTCCAGGTACCAGATTCTTAAAAAATGCAATTTTTTTACCAGTTCTACTTTCACCAATTATTATTGGAATTATGTGGTCAAGGATGCTTGATGCATTCGGAATTATTAATAAGATAATTCAAACCATTGGTTTAACAAAATTACCTATATTATTTCTAGGTAGTTCAAAGATAGCGCTTTACACTATTATTATTGCAACACTTTGGCAATTTACAGGATATGACATGCTTCTTTATTATGCCGGTCTTCAGGGGATTCCGAAAGAATTGACAGAAGCTGCAAGAATAGATGGTGCTAATGAATATAGAGTTATAACAAGGATAATAATACCCACTTTGAGTCCTGTTATGACTATAACAATGTTACTTAATATTATTGGTGGGTTTAAAGTATTTGATATTGTTTATGTTATGACTGCTGGTGGACCAAACCGCAGCAGTGAAGTTTTGGCAACATACTTATTTCAACAAGCATTTAGATTTAATAATATGGGTTTCGCATCAGTAATAGCTATTGTAATCATTTTAATATCGTTAGTGATTTCGATTATAAGGTTGAAAGTTACAAATCAAAGTATATAAAAAAGGTGTATATATGATAAAAAAAATAATTAGAAGTATGCTAATTTATATATTAGGAATTTTGTTTTTAATACCGGTTATTTGGGTATTTTCATTATCATTACGGAGCAAAAATGATGTATTTTCTGCGGTATTTTTCACAAAAGAGATACATTTCGAAAATTATGTCATTGCCTGGGAAACTTTTAATTTTGGAAAACTCTTTTTAAATTCGATTATTGTTACATTTGCTTCAGTATTTGTAACGCTAGTAATTTCCTCTCTAGCTGCATATGCATTTGCTAGAATAAAATATAAGACATCAGATATTGTATTTTACATAATACTTTTAGGCATAATGATACCTCCAGCAGCAATAATTATTCCCATTTTTGTTATAATGAAAAACCTTGGATTATATAATACTCATTTTTCTTTAATATTATCCTATATTGCTTTTGGTTTACCAATAGCTGTATTAATACTTAGAGGATTTTTCCTATCAATACCTAAAGAGTTAATAGAAGCTGCAAGAATAGATGGAAGCAATGAAGTAGGGACTTTCTTTAGAATTATCATTCCACTTTCAAGACCAGCCCTAGCTACTGTCACAATATTTTTATTTATGCAGAATTGGAATGAATTTATTCTTGCACTTATACTATTAAAAGATAAAATTTTATACACACTTCCTGTTGGTCTGGCAAACTTTGTTGGTCAATGGGATTCGCCATGGCAATTAGTTGCTGCAGGTGTGATTGTAACCTCAATACCAGTTTTTATTATATATCTCTTAATCCAGGATCAGTTTGTAAAAGGTCTAACAGCTGGAGCAGTAAAAGGGTAATTAAGGATGAATTTTTAATTTATAGTAATTTTAAAAAGATCAGTTTGCTCTAAAGGAGGTTGATAAGTCTGAAAGAAATATGCTGCCTGCAATCTCAATAGTATATTTATAAAATAAAATAGGCTTAAGGGCAATAGTTTTCATCCCGTTTTGTGCCTTGAGCGAAGCGAAAGGAATGGGTATATATATGAATTCAAGAGAAAGAATTCTAACAACTATAAATCATGAAGAACCAGATAAAGTACCTATAGATAGTTGGATGGCACCAGAAGTTGCAGAAGTAATAATTAAAGGCCTAAACTTAGATATGGAAAGTGATCCTTTTGCTATGGCCAAAGCATTAGGCAATGATCTACTATACTTGGCACTAGGATTCTGTGATGGCTTTAGTTCGATTTTTAAAGAAGGAAGAAAAATAGGTGATAATCTCTACCAGGATCCTTTTGGTATAAAATGGAGAAAAAAGTCACAAAAGTATAGCAGTTATTGTGAATTTGCAGAGCATCCACTGGCTGATATAAAAAACTACGAAAATTATGAATTTCCTGATCCGTTTGAGGTACATAAAAAAGAATTTGAAATGTATAGAAAGTTAATCGAAAAGGACGGAAAAGAATATGCTATCCTTGGTGGAGTCGCCTGTACTATGTTTGAAGGATCATGGTATTTAAGGGGGCTTGAGAATTTTTTAACAGATTTATATCTAAATAGAGATTTTGCAATAGAACTTTTGGATAAAACAATGGACTACTCACTCAGAATATCTAAAAAGCTTGTTGAAATGGGAGTAGATATAATATGGTGGGGAGATGATATTGGTAGTGAGAGAGGTCCTTATATTAATCCAAAGTTATATAGAGAGTTAATAAAGCCCAGACATGCTTACATGGTTCAGGAAGTAAAGAAAATAAATAAAGATATAATAATAGCCTTCCATACTGATGGAGATATCGGTTGGGCACTGGACGATCTTATCGAAATAGGAATAGACATATTAAATCCTCTTCAACCTGATGTTAACGATGTTGAAGAAATTAAGAAAAAATATGGTAGAAAGCTAACTTTCTGGGGAAATGTAGATACAAGAAATATAATGACAAAAGGTACTTTTTCAGATGTAGCTGAAGAAGTAAGAAAAGTTATATCAGTTCTTTCCCCAGGTGGAGGTCATATTCTTTGTACCAATCACACCATTCAAGCTACTGCAAGAGCGGTTGATAATACAGTCGCATATTATTGGGCAGCAGAGAAATTTAGAAATTACCCACTAAATGTAGGTAAGGTTACCAGCCAAAAAAAATTAGATGTCTATTTTACATAAAATAAAAATTGGCTATAAATTTTTATTTTTTAAACAAAAAAATAAGAAGGAAATTTATGGATGCAAATAAACTAGAAAAAGCAAGGAAAGATATTATTAGAATTTATAAAAATTCAAAAATTATCTTTACTGAAAGAGAGTTTAAGACTATGGAGTTAACCGATTTTGGTCTCGGAGATTTTTATAATATAGGCCTTGGTGTAATAATCTATGTAAATACAGAAAGAGTTTGTGCCAAGGAATTAGCTCTTAAATCTTACCAGATTTGTCCTCAACATATTCATCCTGGTATAAAGGGTAATTCTGGCAAAGAAGAAACATTTAGATGCAGGTGGGGTGAAGTATATCTGTATGTTTCTGGACTCGAAACTGAAAATATTAAAGCTAAAATTCCCAAAGATTATAAAGATAGATTCAATGTTTTTAATGAAATTATACTAAAGCCTGGTGATCAGTATACGTTAAAACCAAATACATGGCACTGGTTTCAAGGAGGAGAAAAAGGAGCGGTGCTGTCTGAATTTTCAACCCACAGCTATGATGCAGGAGATATTTTTTATGATAAGAAAATAGAAAGAATAGCAGTGGATAACTTTTAGAAATGATTATTAGAATGGGAGTAAGTTAGATGACTACAGAAATAAAGATGCCAAATTTAGGCCAGACAACAGATGAAGTAAAACTGCTTAAGTGGTATATAAAAAAAGGGCAGAAGGTAAAGAAAGGCGATCTTTTATGCGAAGTAGAGACAGATAAAACTACCATGGATGTAGAAAGCTTTGCAGAGGGAACAGTGCTTAAACTCAATGTAGAGCCAGACAGTATAATAACTGCCGGGTCAATAATAGCTGTCTTAGGAGACCCTGACGAGAAAGTGGAACCAAAGATAGAAATAGAAGATAAAAAAGAAGATCAATATGTTACCGGACGGGAGAGGAAACCTAAGCCATCTAATAAGGATTTAAATAAAGCTAAAACTTTAAATGAATTATCATCTAATATTAGAGCTACAAAGTTAGTAAAGAACATAGCTATTAAAAAAAATATTGATCTTAGAAAAGTTAAAGGTACTGGTCCCAGAGGAATTATTACCAAAAGTGATTTAGCGAAATATTTACAATTGTTTAAAAGCAGACCGCTAATAGAAGAAAAAAAAGATATGGAATTAAAGGAAAAAGAAGAAGTATATATTCTTACACCCAATCAGCAGGCAGTATCAATAAACCTTTCTAAAAGCAAAAGTAGTATACCTCATTATTATTTAAAATCTACAGTCATTGCAGATAATTTAGTTATGAAAAGAGAAAAGATTAAAGAAAAAACAGGCAGAGCTATATCTATGTATTCCTATTTTATCTATGCTGCGGCAAGAGCGCTTAAAAAATTTCCAAGACTAAATGGATATTTTAAAGACAATAAGATCTATTTTTATAGGAATATTAATATTGGTTTTGCAGTAGCGGAAGAAGATGAGCTTTATGTTCCAGTAATACATGATGCGGACAAAAAAGAAATATCAGAAATTGATGCTGAAGTAAAATGGCTTATCTCAAAAACTCAAAATAAAAAATTAGAAAGGCAGGATATTTCAGGCGGCACTTTTACCATAAGTAACCTGGGAGCTTATCCTATTGATGAATTTTACGGAATTATAAATTTCCCTCAAGCAGTGCTTCTAGCCATCGGAAGGATAAATAAAATATTAAGAATTGAAGATGATAATAAAATGAGTATAAAAAATGCTTTTACAGTCTCTGGTAGTTTTGATCATAGAATAGCAAATGGGGCACAAGCTGCTGCTTTTCTGGAAGAAGTAAAGAAGATATTAGAGGAGGAAATATAGAAAAATGACAAGGCAAGATTTACTGAAGAAGTTAGGTAATAAAAAACTTACAGACATGTTTGAGAGAATGTTTGAGATTAGAACATTTGAAGAGAAGATACAATTTCTTTTTTTAGAAGGAAAGATGCCAGGCACCATCCATCAATATATAGGGATGGAGGCATGTGCGGTTGGAGTATGTTCTGCTCTTAAGGAAGGTGATATTATTGGTTCTACTCACAGGCCTCACGGGCATGCAATTGCCAGAGGAATACCTTCAAGAGAGATAATGGCTGAGTTGTATGGTAAAACAACTGGGTGCTGTAAGGGTAAAGGTGGTTCAATGCATATTGGAGATATAAAAAAAGGAATGCTTCCAGCTATTGCTATAGTAGGAGGAAATATTCCTGTAGTGATGGGTATGGCTCTAGCATTTAAGTTAAAAGGAGAGGATAGAGTTGCAGTAAGCTTTTTTGGTGATGGAGCCTCTAATGAAGGGGCTTTTCATGAAGCATTAAATATGGCTTCCGTTTATGAGGTTCCTGCAGTATTTGTATGTGAAAATAATCTCTATGGAGCATCTACCAGTATAAAAAAGGTGCTAAAAATTGAAAATATTGCAGATAGAGCATCATCCTATGGTATGCAGGGAATGATTGCTGATGGAATGGATGTACTGGATGTATATGATAAAGCAAGTAAAGTGGTAGGTGATGCAAGGTCTGGAAAGGGTCCAACTCTTTTAGAACTAAAAACTTTTAGATATTGTGGTCACTCAAGAAGAGATCCTTCAAATTATATACCTAAGGAAGAAAAACAGAGCTGGAAGAAAAAAGACCCAATATTAAATTTTGAAAGAGTTTTACTGGAAGAAAAAATAATAGATAAGAGTGGAATAAAAGAATTGAAAGATAAAATTGATAAAAAGATAGAGGAAGCTATTGAGTTTGCCCAAAATGGTCCTGAACCAAAACCTGAAGATACTTATAGCGATTTTTACGTAAATATGGAGGTACCAAGATGAAGTTAACTATAGCAGAGGCATTACGTAAAGCAATTAGGGAGGAAATGCAAAGAGATGAGACTGTCTTTTGTATTGGAGAAGATATTGGTATATCTGGTGGGTTTGGAGGAGCATTTACTGTTACTCTGGGTCTGGAAAAGGATTTTAGGGATAGGATCATTGATACTCCTATTTCAGAGAATGGAATATTTGGTGCTGCCTGTGGCGCTGCTATAATGGGGATGCGTCCCATAGCAGATGTTCAGTATGGAGATTTCCTGCTATGTGCAATGGATCAGATAATAAATCAAATAGCAAAACTTCGGTATATGTCAGGTGGTAAATTAAAAGTCCCGGTAGTTATGCGTGCACCGGTTGGAGTTACTGGAAGAGGTGCTCAACATGCTCAGTGTCTTGAGCCTTATTTTATATCCTGTCCTGGTATAAAAATAGTTGCTCCTTCTACAGCTTATGATGCATATGGACTGCTTAAAGCTGCAGTTAGAGACGATGACCCGGTACTTATTTTTGAACATAAATTACTTTACGGATCCAAAGGGGCAAGGTCAGAAACTGGAGGAGTTGATGCATCATCAGAAATCCCTGAAGGAGATTATACTGTACCTATTGGAAGAGGAGTAGTGCGAAGAGAAGGGGAAGATATTACTATTATTGGAAGCCTTTTAATGATGCATTATAGCCTGCAGGCAGCTGATATTTTAAAGAAAGAAGGCATATCCTGTGAAGTAATAGACCCTCGCACTTTATGGCCTCTTGATATGGATTTAATTTTAAATTCGGTAAAGAAGACTGGAAGAGTTGTAATAGTTGAAGAATCACCAAAACAAGGAGGAATTGGAGCTGAAATAAGTGCACAGATATCTGAAAGTATTTCAGATTATTTACTTTCACCTATTACCCGGATTGCTGCTCCAAATACTCCTGCACCGTTCTCTCCAGTAATGGAAAAATTCTACGTCCCGCAACCTGAAAGGATTGCAGATAAAATTAGAAATTTATTGGCAGAAAGTTAAAAACAGTAATAATGTAAATATTATAGAAATGATAAGGAGAAAAAGATATGCCTTTTGTACCATTTAAAAAACTTATGGATGATGCAGAAAATCACCAGTATGCAGTGGGTTATTTTGAAAGCTGGAACCTGGAATCCCTGCTTGCTGTATGTGATGCAGCAGAAGCAATGAAATCACCAGTAATTATTGGGTTTAGTGGTATTAATTTGCCAGATTATGAGCATGTGGTAAAAAATACATTAAGCCTTTATTCAACACTAGCTACTGAAGCTTGCAAGAAACTTTCAGTACCTGTTTGTACTATATTTAATGAATCACCCTACTTTGACCTTGTAATGGAATCTATTGACTGTGGGTTTGGGCTTGTAATGTTTACTAATGATGAATTAAGTTTTGAAGAGCAAATAAAACAAGTAAAAATGGTTGTAGATAAAGCACATAAAAATTCAATAGCAGTAGAGGGAGAGATTATGTCACCGTCAGGTTTAGGAGAGAGTCTAATTAACATTCCTGAAGAAATTAATTTTACTAATATTGATTTAGCTAAATCGTTTGTTAAGCAAACAGGAGTTGATTCTTTTGCTGTAAATATAGGACAAGTACATACAATAGGAGATGAAAAAGTTCACTTGGATTTTTCTTCTCTTGAAAAGCTCAAAGAAAACATTCCAGTACCACTGGTTTTGCATGGGGCAAGCTCGGTATATGACGTGGATATAGTTGAAGCAATTAAGTTGGGTATACGGAAAATAAATGTGGGCAAGGTGTTAAAGCAGACATATTTTGAGGCACTTAAAAGTGAAATTGTAAAAGTTAATGATGATTATAACCCATATCAAGTTGTTGGATCTGGCCTAGATAATGATGTACTTAACTCTGCAAGAGTTGAACTTCAAAAAGAAATTGAAGGATTGATGAAATTGTTTAGAAGCAAGGGGAAAGCTTAATATTTGAATGTGAATTAAAGATAAAAAGAATTTAATTAAATTTAGAAAGTAAGTATTATGGTAAAAATACAACGCAAAATGAAAGCACAGCTATTCTATGGACCCGAAGATGTAAGATATGAGGAAACTGATATACCACAAATCTGTGATGGAGAGGCTCTGGTTAGGATCAGAAGTGCCCTAACTTGTGGTTCAGATCTTAAGACATATAGAAGAGGGCATCCTACTATGATTGAAAAGGGTTCGGTTTTTGGCCATGAATGGGCTGGTGATATAGTAGAAATAGGCAAAGGAGTGGAAAAATTTAAGGTAGGGGACAGAGTGGTAGCCATGAATACTGCCCCTTGCTTTAACTGTTACTATTGTAAGCTTCAAAGATATTCCATGTGTGAAAATATAGTATATAACAATGGAGCTTATGCCCAGTATATAAAAATACCATCTAATATTTTAGCTATAAATACTCATAAGATTCCTGATTATATAGATTACAAGGAAGCAGCATTAACTGAGCCGTTGTCTTGTACAGTTCATGGCATAGAAGAGTCTAATATAAAAGCAGGTGATATGGTTGCAGTAAATGGAGCAGGGCCCATAGGACTAATGTTTGTAGCTCTAGCCAGGCTAAAGGGGGCAGTAGTAATATCTACTGATCTATCTGATGAGAGACTTAGATATGCTAAGGACTTTGGAGCAGATTATATAATAAATGCGACAAATGTATCTGATCAGGTAGATGCGGTAAAAGAGTTAACCGAAGATGGTAAGGGAGTTGATGTAGCAATAGAAGCATCAGGTTCTCCTAAAGTATGGGAAATGACAATACTGATGGGTAGAAAAGGGGCTACTATTAACTTGTTTGGAGGATGTCAGTCAGGTACTTCAATAAGTATAGATACAAAGTTACTTCATTATTCGGAACTTACTATAAGAGGTGTGTATCACCACAGCCCTTATTATGTAAAGAAGGCATTTAAACTAATAACCACAGGTCAGATAGATGCTGCTAAATTTGTAACTGCTGATATGCCTTTGGAGAATCTGGTAGAAGCACTGGAACTAATGGGATCCCAGAAAGGAATAAAATATAATATAACTACTTAAATGATAAGACTAATAAATATAAAGTAAAAGGGAGATTTTTTTAATGGTTTTGATTAGAAGAAATTCTGGCTGTAGGATAAATGATGATATAAGGTATAAAGGTTTAAGAGCTATAGCAATGGAAAATGAAATCCTCAAGTTAACTATTTTAGTTGATAAGGGCACAGATATTATTGAGTTATTATATAAGCCAAAGGATATAGATTTTATGTGGATTTCACCAAAAAGCCTTAAAGAGGGGGAAATAAATAGGTATGATTTTTTAGAAAGCTATATTGGCGGCTGGCAGGAAATTATACCAAATGGAGGTTCTCCATGTGTTTATAAGGGAGTATCGCTTGGTTTGCACGAAGAAACTCCATTATTATCCTGGGACCATAGTATAGTAGAAGATTGTTACAGGGAAGTATCTATTAAATTTTATGTAAGACTAAAGAAAATACCATTGTATATTGAAAAAACTATTTCACTTATATCAAATTCTCCAGTCATTTATATAAGTGAAAGTATTAAAAATACATGCAGTGAGGAGATTGATTTTATGTGGGGTCATCACCCTTGCTTTGGAGATTCATTTTTATCCAGTGATTGCATAATTAATTTTAAATCTAAAGAGATTATATCAAATAGTGTATCAATTTCAGATTTTCCCATGGTGAAGCCTAATGCAAGTGGCACATTAGAATCATTTCCGGGTGTAAATGGAAATTATATTAATTTATCAAAAGTACTTAGAAAAGAAGCAAAAGTAGCTGATTTATTATATGTAACCAAATTACTTAAGAATTGGTTTTCAATTACTAATTTAAAAAAGAAAGTGGGAATTGGTTTTATTTTTAATAAGGATGTTTTTAAGTATTTGTACCTATGGTTAGTTTATGGTGGTGGCAATAATTATCCGTGGTTTAGCAATACATACAGTTTAGCAATTGAACCATGGTCCTCCTATCCAGGTTTGGGATTGCTGGAGGCAATAAAGAATAAGACAAGCTTAAAAATATCTCCTGGCAAGGTTATAAATTCATGGTTAAAAGTTGTGGTGTTTAAGAGAGATAGTAAAGTAAATAATATAGATGATAATTGTATAGTAACCTAATAATTTATTTTATTTAAAGAGGAAATAATAAAAATGAAAATAATAAAAGATAGGTCAAAGATAGCTATTGTAACTTTTACAGACGATAGAGATGTTGGAGTGTCTTC
>JAHILC010000133.1 GCA_018897225.1 Actinomycetota bacterium | reverse complement strand
TTTTGATAAGAACTTCTCTCATAAGATCACAAGCTTTTGTTATTCTCTCATCAGATAATTTATAGTACACATTTATTCCTTCACGTCTTGAAAATACAACACCTTTTTCAATCAAAATGCTCATATGCTGGGAAAGATTTGCCTTACTAATATGTATCTTTTGGGTTAGCTGGGTTGCTGTAAATTCCTCATCTCGCAGGGCAGCAATTATTTCCAGTCTTCTTGGGTTTGCCAGGGTTTTACAAATATTGGCATGGAGTAAGAATATATCATCCATATTTATTTTCCTTTTTGTATGTTTAATATATAATTCTTAAAATTAGGGCAGAATTTACAGGCAGCACTACTTTCAGTAGCACTGCCCGAATATATTACAATACTAGTACCAATTTATAAGAGCAGATCTTTCTTCATGTTTTCATATTGCTCTTTAGTCAGCTCACCTTTAGCATATCTTTCCTTTAATACCTCTATAGATTTTGTGTTGGTCTTATCGGTAGCGCTATAGCCTGATCTTTTTACAAGCCATATTATTAAAAATATTACACCTATTACTATTAGGATAAAAAAGATAAATCCAAAAATCATACCGATGCCACCAAAACCACCAAAACCCATCATTGGCCATCCCCACATCATAATAAATTACTCCTTTTATTTCTTGTATATAGTTATTAAATAATTTATAAATGTTTAATAGTTTATAAATTTATTAACATATTAACAGATATTCAAATAAAGTCAAATAAAGTTTATCAATTTTCCTGGATATTTCTTCTTTATTGAATTCTACTAACTATCTTAAATTTTAATCACCTGATGCTAATGCATAGCAGTATTTGTTGATAGGTGTCAGATAGTCTTTCTAAATCAGCTTTGTATCTACCTGATGTCTGTATTGTTTTTAAACTTGTAAGAGCTGAAGGTTTTGAAAGAATTGATGCAGGTATCATAATTTTTCCTATGTCGTGAATAAGAGCAGCTGTATAAATTCCACCAATTTTTTCATTATCCAGTCCAAGCTTCTTTCCAATAGCAACTGATAGCTTTGCCACCCTTTTTTGATGGCCTGCAGTATATGGGTCTTTAGTCTCCACAATAGACGCAAGGGTTTTCATAGTATCATCTAATGTTTTTTGCAGCCTATTGTAACTTTGCTTTAGGCTTGCTTCTATTCGTTTTCGATGTAAAGACTCAACAAAGATTATAGACAATGATTCCATACATTCCAGGTCGGACTTGTCATAGCCCAGCTTATTATTGGCGAGTGCAATCGTCCCGAACGTCCTGCCTGCTTGTTTCAAGGGAACACCTAGAAATGATATGATTGCCGGATGTCCTGCGGGAATTCCGATTCGGTCGGGATCGGAGTCTGGATTATTGACGATTTGCGATTGACCAGTCTTAATGACTCGCCCCCAGTAGCTCACCAGTTTCATCCCCTTGAGCAGCTTGGTTGCATTTTTCATTGGCATTTTGCAGTTCGTCCAACCGGGATCGCTGATTGCAATGGTATCAAATAGTCCTGCTTCATTTACCTCACCGATAAAGCTGAACTTGCTGCCGGTCAATGTTTCAGCCACTGCTAAACACCTGCGGGCCAGCATTTCTTCGGTTTCACAGGTCAACGCTTCCCGAAAAACCTGGTTGATGGCGCTCAAGAGTGCGCTCTTTCTACGGACTCTCTCTTCTGCCTGTTTATACTCGGTGATGTCGCGGATTGAAACTGTAGATAATTTACGGCCATTTAGCTCAAATAAACTTGCCGTAATCTCTGCAGGAAAAACAGTACCATCTTTCTTTTTGTGATATCTGACTGGTACACAAGTGAGAGATGTTTTCAGCGCCTTTCTTGTTTTCTCCGGTTCTACGGACATATCAATGTTTTTTAACTTAAGCATTTCATCACGCGTATAACCATAAAGGCTGCAGGCAGCGTCATTGACATCCAAAATAGCGCCTGTATCCTTATCCAACAAAAAAAGCGGATTACTTACAGCAGCAAAAACACTTCTAAAGCGCATTTCACTGTCGATAGACTGAAGAAATTCTTCCGAAGTAGTAACAATTTGCTCGAGTATTTTCTTTTCTTCCGCTTTATTAGTTTTATCCTTGATTGTCAGAAGGATCACCTATCCCTTTTTTATTTGTATAGGAGCATATTCCAAATAGCTATGCTATTTGCACTCTTT
>JAHILC010000132.1 GCA_018897225.1 Actinomycetota bacterium | reverse complement strand
TCTGATACATTAAATAAAATAAAGATTCTTTCTAAGACAGAACGTAGAAGTACTAATAGCGAAATATTGCTAATTATCGAAAATGGGTTAAAACATTACATTTGTGAAAATGCTGGTGTAAATGAGCGAAATATATCAAAAGAAAGCCAATTGGAAATATGGACAATGCTTTTAGACGGCTGGGAAGATGATAGAAAAACAGAAGCGATAATAGATGATATATATGCAAAAAGAAGTGTGGGGAGAAATATAGAATTATGATACTCTTTGATACTGATATATGTATAGGTATTTTAAGGGGATCCGTTTCTGTGCTCTCAAGAAGGAAAACAGCAGATGATGAAATAGCGGTTTCTTTTATGACAGTGGCAGAGTTATATTATGGGGCGCTAAAATCAACAAATCCAGATAAAAACTGCCGGCTTGTAGAGCAATTACTTTTAACTTTAAGAGTTATTAATTCTGATATGGAAATCCTTAAGGAATTTGGAAAACTTAAGACAGATCTGGAGCTGGAAGGAAATTTGCTGGCGGATGCGGATTTATTTATTGCTGCCACATGTATTACAAAATGTAATATGCTAATTACGGGTAACATAAAGCATTATAACAGGATTGGCGGATTAAAGATTGCTAATTGGCTGAGATAGATGTAAATTTTTATCAGCAATTCTGCATTTGAAATTAAACTCAAAACAGCCATTTTTTTAAAAAAGCAAATTCTCATTCAAGAAATACTTTACTTTTTAAATTATCCAATGAATTGGTTGACTAATTCTGGCCAGCGATCGATTAAACATAATACCATTGTATTACATTTAAAGTAATATTCAAGTACAATTTTATTACAACCAACAAGCACACTTCCTGACAACAATCAGCGATTTGACAATATGAATGTTAATGGATATACTCATATACATAAAAGTATAATAACATTTATTAAAATTACTAAAAGAGGGTTTAAGATAATGGAAAAGAAACAAGATTATTTTAGGGTACCTATCACAATGCCTTCAAACATGGTTTCATTTTTGGAAAACCTTGGAATAGAATGTAAAAAATCAGGCGGGCATAAGGTTGCAAACACAGAAATAGTCCGAGCCTTAATCAAGCTGTTGATGGATCTGGATGTTGATCTATCTGGAATAAAATCTGAGGAAGAGCTTGAAAGCAGACTCAAAGATGCTGCAAGAAGATATAAATAATAATGCAAGAAATTAAAACAGATTTACTGATAGTTGGTGCGGGTCCTGCCGGATTGGGGGCCGCAATTTATGCTGCAAGGTCTGCTCTTGATTTTAAAATTGTTGATAAGTTCATGGCAGGCGGACAAATAATAAATACTGAATTCATTGGGAATTACCCAGGATTTAAGGAAAATTTATCCGGGTTTGATCTGATGCAGAATATAATAGAACACTGTAAAAAGTTTAACATCACCATCGAAGAATATAACTCTTGTAATAAAATTTCTATTTACGAAAATCCTGATGAATGCAGGCAAAACAATAAAAGCTGCATAAAACCTTATAAATTTATATGCCGTACTGATAGCGAATCAATAATATCGCGGGCATTGATAATAGCTACCGGTGCAAGCCCTAAAAGATTGTATGTTGAAGGTGAAAGCGAGTATATTGGTAAAGGTATATCTTTCTGTGCAACATGCGATGGAGCTCTTTACAAAGATAGAGAAGTCATGGTTATGGGTGGAGGCAATACCGCAATCCAGGAAGCTCTATTTTTAACCAAGTTTGCAAAAAAGGTTTACGTAGTTCACAGAAGAGATGAGCTGCGTGCTGTAATGCTTTTGCAAAATAGGGCTTTTGAAGATAAAAAGATAGAATTCCTATACAGTTCGGTAATTGAAAAGTTTATTGGCAAAGAAAGGCTTGAAGAAGTTTTGATAAAGAATTTGAAGAATAAAACGAAATACACAAAGAAAATTGATGGAGTTTTTGAATATATTGGTATAAATCCCAATAGCAAGCTGGTCAAAGATTTGGTAAAACTTGATGAAGGAGGATTCATTATCACCAATTTTAATATGGAAACAACTTATGAAGGAATTTTTGCAGCAGGTGATGTAAGGAATACCCCGCTTCGCCAGGTTATAACAGCAACATCCGATGGTGCAGTTGCAGCCAGTTATGCAGATAAGTATATTAATGATCTGCTTTGAAATGATTAACCGAAGGCAAAAATTTTAGAAATTTATGGCGATAAATTGGAAGAAATAAAAAAAGGATTCAAAGGTTCAAAAGTTATAGATATTCAGAGAAGATTGAAGCTTCTTGGGTACAATTTGGCAAAATATGAAATTGATGGAATTTTTGGGCTAGAAACCATAACTGCTATTAAAAAATTTCAGCAAGATAGAGGTTTGCTTGCAACAGGAATTGTAGACGAAGAGACATGGCAGGAACTGGTAGATGCCGGATATAAGATCGGTGACAGGCTGCTTTATCTTAAGGTACCTCCGCTCAGGGGGGATGATGTAAAAACGATACAATCATGGTTAAAAGTTCTCGGTTTTTATACCTACAATGAAAATGGGATATTTCATGAAAATACCAGTAAGGCTCTTATAGAATTTCAGAAAAATATGAATTTGCCTGCTGATGGTATCGCAGGTGAAACAACCCTTCAGCGCTTGAGGAATCTAAAAAGGATAATAGAATCACGCAAGTCATCCAATTACCCATTTGTAAAAAGTTATAAGGAAAATTCAAGTATTGAAAAAATTAGAGTAATCCTTGATTATGGTGAAAATATCGATTACAAGTCTGAAGGATTTAAATATTATAAGGAAAAAATTTACATTTGTAAAAGTGTTGTAAATTTCTGCAGGGGTATGTTGTTAGAAAAAGGTATTGATACACTGCTTACGGTAAATGATGTCATAAACACAAGCCTTTTTTTAAACGACAGGATAGATTTTGCAAATAAAAGTGATGCAGATATACTTATCAGTGTCAATCCTGCCAGCTCCTCCGACCCTGATTCAAACGGCAGCAGCTGCTTTTATTTCCAGGGATTCAAGTCTTACTCAATTTCTGGAAAAAGGATTGCGAATTTAATACAGGATAAGCTTGTTTATAATTTAAACTCGCTGGACTGCAGAGTACATGGAGCAAATTTTGCAATACTAAAAGAAACAAAAATGACTGCTGTAGTTGTGGAGCCTGCCTTTATTTCAAACCATAAAGATAGGAATAATTTGAAAGATACCAGCTATCAAATGGGAATCAGCAGCAGTATTGCAGATGCCGTACTTCAGTTCTTAAATGAGTAATAGCAATTAAATGAGTAATTGAATTGCTATTAAATACATGCATATGACCTTATGTATATTATCTATGATGGTTTTTATTTAAAGCATGATACTGGTCATGGACATCCAGAAAATTCAGGAAGGCTTTCCAGTATTATGAAAGCGCTTGGGAATTTCAAGTATAGGAAAAATTTGAAATTCAAATCCCCATTTGAAGCTGATAATGAAATGCTTAATCTTGTGCATGATTCTAAGTATATAAAAAATATTGAGAAACTTTCTGCTCAAGGTGGGTTTCACCAAATTGATCCTGATACCGTGGTATCCGAGGATACTTTCAGATCTGCAAAACTTGCCTCTGGTGGATGTTTAAAAGGTATTGACTTGTTATTTTCAGAAAGAGATCCTATTTTTTTTGCCATTATAAGACCTCCCGGCCATCACGCTTTTTCAGATCATGGCAGCGGCTTTTGTATCTTTAATAATATATCTCTTGCTGCAAAATATGCCATGGAAAAATATAATATAAAAAAAATTGCCATTATAGATTTTGATGTGCATCACGGAAATGGCACTCAGAGTATTTTTTACAAGTCTTCAGAAGTATTTTATATTTCGATCCATCAATACCCATTATATCCAGGGTCGGGGTGGTATGATGAAAAAGGCAAGTCACAAGGATCAGGTTTTAACCTGAATATACCTGTAGTACCAGGCTCGGGTGAAAATGATTATTTTATAGCTTTTATAGAGATCATTTTTCCACTTATAACAAATTATGATCCTGAACTTATCCTTGTCAGTGCGGGCTATGATGCTCACAGGGACGACCCTTTAGCTTCAATAAATCTAACGGAAGATTCTTATTATAAGATTATGTCTATTATAATGTATATGAGTATTGCGGGAACGCAAAATAATCCAGGTAAAAAAAGAGTTAAAACAGGTATAATTTTAGAAGGCGGATATAATCATAAAGCCACTGCGTTAAGTGTTCTGAGCACTATAACAGCATGCATGGAAGCAGAAAGACTTGCAAGCAACAGGGCAACGGTGGGCTTAAATAAATTAATAGATGATTTTCCTATTAGCAGAGTACTTGCCGGAAACAGGGATATTTTTGAAATTATAAAAAGAAATGCAAAAATCTAAAAATACAATTTTCCTAAAAAAAATATCTGCTGTATTTTTTATTATTGTTGTTATGGCAGCGCTTGGTTTGTATCTCTCTGGCTGCAGGAATTACGATAGAAAATTTGATGCTGTCTATTTTTTTAAGACTGAACCTGAAAAAGCAGTTCTGGATTTCATTTATTCAATGGGAAATCATGATGCTGAATATATATACAACAACCTGATGCTTGATAAAGATAAAAACAATATAAGCAAAGAAAAATTTATAAGTGAGTTTTCAAGTATTCTTAGTGATATTGACAGCATTGATATAAAAAGAACAGTCTATTTAGGGTACGAAAACGAAATGAGCAAAGTTGTTGTTGAATTTGATGTTAAATATACAGGCGGCAAGTCAAGCCAGTATAAAAAATATGTTTATCTTATTAGCGAAAATAGTAAGTGGAAGATAGTTTTTGATAAAACCTTTATAGGCTTTTAATTAAAGCTGTTAAAGGTTACAATTAGTCAGCGTTTTTTTACAACAAGTGTTAACTATGTATAAAAATTTAAAAACTTTAAGATTTGCAAAAATAATCTCTTATGTATTTGACGGTTCGGTACTGGTATTGCCGGTATTTCTTGCTGTATGCTTTTACGGCAAGCAAAACCTGGCCGCAATCGTTCCGTCGTTTTTAACTGCAATAATATTTACTGCACTTATACCTTACATGGCTATTCTGTTGCTTTACAAGGCAAGAAAAATCAGCGATCTTCAAATACCAAAAAGAAAAGAAAGGTTTTTTCCGCTGCTGATCATAAATACATGCTTAGTCGCAGGCTTTTTTGTCCTTATCTATAAGCAGCCCGAAAAACTGCTCTTAAGCATTTATATGATTTATCTTCTTGGCCTGCCTGCAATAAGCCTTATTACCCTGTTCTGGAAAATAAGTTTTCATGCAAGCTATGTAACCCTATTTTCCTTTGTGTACCTGATTGTTTTTGGAAAATGGGGCATACTCACAATCCCGTCAATACTGCTTGTCGGCTGGTCAAGGATCAAGCTCAAAAGGCACACACTGGCACAGGTTCTCGGGGGCATTGCCGTAATAGGCACAATAAGCCTGACGGTTTTTTATATAACAGGCTACCTTACAACGGACTACTGGGCAATAAGCGAGCTATCCGGACTGTTGAGAAGCTCATCAGATTATATGAACCTGGTACTGCCCGGGTTTGGGCTAAGCCTGGTATTTATTCTGGCCTATATATTTCTTCAGACCTACTTCAGGGGCAAAAATAAAAGAGTCAGAGGCCTTGAATAAGCTTTAAAATATTCATAAAATTTTTACACTTTATTTGTATTATTATATCTGTTATAATAAAATAATTAATTTATAAATACTTTCTTAATTTTTATGTATTATTCCTAAACAATATGAAATTAAATAAAAAGATAATTACCGATTATGAAATGCTTGAAGCTCTTATTCAGAATATTCCTGACAGCATATATTTTAAAGATTCTCAAAGCAGATTCGTAAAAGTAAACAAGTTTTTAGTAAACAGATTAAAAGCTTCAGATGAATTAGAAGTAATTGGTAAAACTGATTTTGATTTTTTTACTAAAGAGCATGCTGAAAAAGCATTCAATGATGAGCAAAAAATTGTTAAAATCGGCATACCCGTAGTCAATAAAGAAGAAAAGGAAACTTATGAAAATGGTGAAGACAAATGGGTTTCTACTACCAAAATGCCTTTTAAAAATAAGGAAGGAAAAATTATAGGAATTTTCGGAATTTCAAGAGATATAACCGTAAATAAAAAAATCAGGAAAGATTTAAGGGCAGCAAAAATAGAGGCAGAAAGATATGCAAAAAAAGCAAGGCAAGCTGACGAGGCAAAAAGTACCTTTTTAGCAAATATGAGCCATGAAATAAGAACACCTATGAATGCAATAATGGGTTTTTCGGAAATACTCAGGGAACAATTAAAAAATCCCGAATATATTAAATATATCGATATTATTCTTTCAAGCAGTAAAACCTTACTTGCACTTATAAATGATATACTTGATATTTCAAAAATTGAAGCAGGAAAAATGGAAATACAGCTAAGACCGACAGATCCTCATGCTCTTTTTAGTGATATAGCCAGAATTTTTTCAGAAAAAATGAAAGAAAAAGGACTTGGCTTTATTACCGAAATTGACGAAAGACTGCCTGATGCAATTCTTTTGGATGAAGTAAGACTTAGACAAATTCTTTTTAACCTTGTTGGCAATGCTATTAAATTTACTTCTGAAGGCTATATTGAATTGAAAGTTAAAGGAAAATTTTATCCTGACAGAAGTAAAATTGACTTGATATTCTCTGTAAAGGATACGGGTATAGGAATATCCGAGGAAAATAAGAAAGAAATATTTAATGCTTTTCAACAAAGCAAAGATCATGATTTAAAAAAATACGGCGGTACAGGACTGGGACTTACCATAACTAAAAAACTTGTGGGGCTCATGAACGGTGAAATAGTACTGGAAAGTGAAGTAGGAAAGGGCAGCATTTTTAAAGTAATTATTAGAGAAGTTGCAGTTGCTTCTATTGATGCTGAAGAAAAGAATAAAGATATCAATATTCTAAATATTAAATTTAAAAATCAAAAAATCCTTATTGCTGATGATATAGAATCAAACAGACTGCTTCTTATTAAAATGCTTAGTTTGTATAATCTAAAAACACTTGAAGCTTCAAACGGAAAAGAAGCAATAAATATTGCTAAAAGAAATTCCCCGGATCTAATAATAATGGATTTAAGGATGCCTGTAATGGACGGGTATGAAGCTATAAGTATTATAAAAAATGATAAGACTTTAAAAAAAATCCCAATAGTTGTTCTTACCGCTTCAGCCATGAAATCAGATGAAGAAGAAATAAAACAAATCAAATGTGAAGGATATGTAAGAAAACCGGTGAGCAGAAATAAGCTGATTAGCGAGCTTAAAAAGCACCTGTCTTACTTTATTGAAAATGATATTGATGTTAAAAAAATTAAAATAGATGATTTTGAAGATAACAGAAAGATAGAAGTAAAATCAAATAAAGTACCGGAAATACTCATTAAAACACTGGAAGAGTTAAAAAATACCAGGCTTGAAAAAATAAAAAATGAATTCATAATCAACGATATTGAAGATTTTGCAAAAGAAATTGAACAAACAGGTAAAAATTACAATGTTAATTTTTTAATTGAATGGGCTCATAAACTTTTAAAACAAACTTCAGGATTTG
>JAHILC010000131.1 GCA_018897225.1 Actinomycetota bacterium | reverse complement strand
GGTAGAAATGGTTTTGAATAACCCTGCTCAAGAAATTGTTTCAATATGGTAAGTTCCGTATTATTGCCCGAGTATTCCAATACTTTTGCAGGATCAAGATAATCCAATCCACTTAAAATATAAAAATGTAAAATATGATCTGCAATAGTTCTTGTACCCAAAATGATATTTCTGAGCAGGATACCATTATCAGGAATTTTATCCGTTAGCCCGGCATAATCCTCTAAAGCCGAAACTGAAGCAATTGCATGGGGTTCAGGGCATACACCGCAAATTCTTTGGGTAATCATAACAGCATCTCTTGGGTCTCTTCCTTTTAGCATTATTTCAAGACCTCTGAACATCATGCCGCTAATATTTGCATCTTTAACTTCTCCGTTATCTACAATTGCTTCTACTTTTAAATGTCCTTCTATTCTGGTAATAGGGTGGATTACTATTTTTTTCACTGTGTCACCTTCCTAATTAGTTATTTTTTTGGATTTCATTTTTCTTTTCATTTACAGGTTTTTCAACATCAATTATCTTCTCATAAAAATCTCCAACATAATCAGGGTAATCAGGACCTGTGCATCCATTGCATGGCGCACCGCTACCTATAACCCAGTTTGTTTTGCCATTCCACTGTCTTATTGAACAATCTGCATAAGTTATCGGACCTTTACAGCCCAACTCATACAGGCATCCAGCTTCTCCGAATTTCTTTGCAAATTTTCCTTCGTCAAACCATGCTCTATTTGGACAATTTTCGTGGATTAATTTTCCATAATAAGTTTTTGGTCTTCTTAAATCGTCTAGTTCTATATTTTCAAGCCCATTTGTAAGAACGCTTTCTACAGTACCAAACAACCAGTCAGGATGGGGGGGACAACCTGGAATATTTATGTAAGGTGTTTGGATATTATTAGCCATTAAAATATCGCCAACACACTTTGCTCCTGTAGGATTTGGATTTCCTGCAGCAATTCCTCCAAAAGAAGCGCAGGTTCCAAGGGCAATTATCATAAGCGCCTTAGGTGTAAGTTGCAATACCTCATCAAGTATTGTTGATCTTTTCCCATCTTTTTCTCCAGTAACACAGTAAATTCCATTATCTTTTGTGGGAATAGCTCCGTCTATTATAAGTACAAATCCCGTTGTTTTTTTTGCTTCTCCAAGAATTTCCATTGCGAGGTTACCGCTTGCAGTCATAATTACTGGGTGAAAAAGGAATTCAAGCTTAAAGCCTGGGATTATATCCTGAAGAAGTATATTTTTTATTGACGGGTACTCCGTGCATAATAAAGATGTTGCACATCCACTGCACGCTGACCCCGTCAGGTAAACCACCGGTATAGTTACCTTATTTTTTTTCGAATTCATAATAACTCCTTCCCAAACAAGCTGTGGTGTTTTTATATGATTTAGAGATAGTATTTAATAATAAAAGAGATTTAAGTATCAATTTTTTAAAAGGTATATTTTTGAGCAATATTATAAAAAATATAAAAAAATTTTAAACATCATAGCAAATTTTATTTATTCTATCAAATTCTTTTTGAACCTATTGTTCCGTAAACCCTAATTTTTTCAGCTGAGTGTTGTCGCCTATAAGTGCGACTATATCATCAGGCTGAAACCTGTAAGTAATATCCGGAGGGCTCTTAATCTCATTTTTATTAGTTTTTACAGATATGATGGTAATGCCATGCTTATGCCTCAGATTCAGTTCGGTCAGGTTTTTTCCAACCAGTATCTTTGGAGTAATTATTTCAATTATACTTATTTGCGGGCTTATTTCGAGAAAATCTATCATTTTTGAGCTTATTAAACTTCTTGCCACTCTTTCACCCATGTCTTTTTCAGGGTAGACTATTACATCTGCTCCAACCCTTGATAAAACCCTGCCCTGAGTCTGGGTTCCTGCCTTTGCAATTATTTTTTTTGCGCCTTTTTCTTTGGATATCAATGTGACCAGAATGGAGTTCTGAATGTATTTTTCACCAATAGCCACAATTACTGCTTCAAAATTTGGAATATCAAGCGAATCAAGTATTTCAGCGTCTGTGGCATCACATTTTATTGCATCAGATATTTCTTCAGCAACTCGCTGTATTCTGTCTTCAGACTGATCAATCCCAACGACACTGTGTCCAAACTTTGTTAAAGTTCTTGCTACGTTTGCTCCAAATCTTCCAAGTCCTATTACTAAAAATTGTTTTTTCATTTTTTTTATTGTTTTTTTATTTAACCAATTGTTACAGATTCTTCAGGATGGATTATTCTATCAGAATAACTTCTCATCCCAATAGCCAATGCTAAAGTGCTGATGCCAATTCTACCAATGTACATGCATATAATCAATATTATCTTACTTGCAGAGGTGAGTCCTAATGTGATGCCAGTACTCAAACCAACGGTACCGAAAGCTGAAGTTACTTCAAATATAGCCTGGGTTAGTGTGCATTTTTCAAAAATAAGTACACCTATTGTGGACAGGACTATAAGCACCATTACTGTAAAAGTAACAGTCAACGCTCTGCTTATCAAATTGCCTGGCAGTTTTTTCTTGAATAAAACGACCTGCGATCTTCCCCTGATTGAGCTTAATGCTCCCGCCGTAACAACTGCAAAAGTTGTGGTTTTTATTCCACCGCCCGTGCCACCCGGAGAAGCTCCTATAAACATAAGTGTGGTTAAGAAAAATAATGAAAATTGCGTGAGCTTTCCTATACTTAATGTGCTAAAACCGGCCGTCCTTGCTGTCACCACCTGGAAAAAGCTTGAAATTATTTTTGTAGCAAGGGGTTCTAAACCAATTGTTGCCGGATTTTTAAATTCAAAGAGAAAAAATAAAAGAGCGCCGCCAAAAATTAATATGGAAGTCATAACGAATACTATTTTTGCATGAAGTGAAAAATGCCTGGTTTTCCTGTAAGATAATATTTCAGAAATTACAGGAAAGCCTATTCCACCCAGGATTATAAGCAACATTATTATTATATTGATTGAAAAATCCGAAACAAAACTTCCAAGATTATTCGAATAAAGTGAAAATCCTGCATTGTTGAAGGCGCTTACGCAATGGAAAAAACTGAAAGTTAAAGAAGGTTTTATGGGATATGCATATTTGAAATGAAGCACCAGCGCCATTATTACAAATCCAGTGAGTTCAATTACCGCTGTTGTTGCGGCAATTGTTAGGAAGAATCTGCTTGCACTAAATTTTTGCCTGGGACCAAAGCTTGAATCGATATAGAACCTGTCTTTTATAAGAATTTTTCTTCCCAATATCAGGCCAAAAATAGAACCTACCGTCATTATACCCAACCCGCCGATCTGGATTAAAATCAGTATTACGGTCTTGCCTATATCGGTAAAGTATTTTGCCGTATCCTGGACAATTAGGCCTGTAACACAGATTGCAGAAGTTGAAGTAAAAAGAGCGTCTACAAAGCTAATCTTCCCACTGACAGTCATCTGTGGAATCATGAGAAGTAAAGCTCCAATAAGTATGGCGCCACCAAATGCCAGGAGAGCCTGTAGTCCGATCTGCTTTTGAGTACGGGAAGATACTAGCGTTATCTCTTTCATATTTTATTATATTAAAAATAATTAGTTAGCAAATTAAACCAAATGTAAAAAAAATAAATCTAAATAAATCTAAATAAACCCGACTTGAGCTCGGTTTAAGCACAAATTAAGCACAAATTGGGCACAGTTAATGCTACTGGCAATGCAATTAATTGTATACTAACATCATTTAAGTTAAAATATAATTGAATGAATAGTATAAAAAAAATGTAAAATTTACAATTTAATATTTTAAAATGCAGTTGCAACTATAGAGAAGTGTTCAGCCATGAAGCCCAATTATTCACTTATAGACCACCTGTCAGATATCGGGATAGAAGTTAAAGCTATCAGTCCTGAAGAATTGTTTGAAAATGCAGCGCTTGGAATGTTTTCAATAATGTATGATTTAAAAGGCGTGGGAGCAAAGGAAAAAGTAAAAGTTACCGTAAAAGGTAAAAAGGGAACCGATATTGAAGAACTTTTAGTTTCATGGCTTGAGAAGCTGCTTTATGTTTTTGAGACAAAGAAAATGCTTTTTTACAGGTTTGACATAACCGACATTGAAATTGCAAAATCTGTAAAATTTGTAGATGCGTTTGCGTATGGTGAAAAAGTTAATCTTGCCAGGCATAAGTTCTTTACAGCAGTTAAAGCGCCAACTTACCATATGCTTAAGGTGGAAAAGAATGACAAAGCTGGTGGCATATGGACCGCCCGGATAATTTTTGACGTTTAACATTTACGAAGAAAGTTGATATAAGGTGGCCGGTTATAGTTTGAAAAAAATTAGTAATTTTAAATGGGAAGTTGCAAAAAATACTGATTTGGGTATGAGGGTGCCCGGGATCATTTATGCAGACAAGGAACTTCTTGAGCTCGCACAGGAAGAAAAGACTTTGGACCAGGTTATAAATGTCGCAACACTGCCTGGAGTCATCAATGCTTCATTTGCAATGCCAGACATACATT
>JAHILC010000130.1 GCA_018897225.1 Actinomycetota bacterium | reverse complement strand
GAAAAAAATAACTAATTTCATAATAGACCAGAAATTAATATTCATAATAATAGCGCTGATTATTGCCTTATCAATTGAGGATAAGAGTTTTTTTACTGTTAAAAGCCTTGCAAGAGTACTTGAACATGCGACAATTATTGGAATAATGGCTGCCGGTATGACTGTGCTTCTAATAAGCGGATCATTTGACCTTTCAGTTGGTTCTGTAATGGCTTTTACAGGTATTGTTACCATAATGCTTCAAAAACCGCTGGGACTTTTTTTATCAGTTCTAATAGGTCTTATCGCCGGAACAATGGTTGGTGTTATAAACGGATTGCTTGTCGTTAAAGGCAGAATAAATGCCTTTATAGCTACTCTTGGAACTATGGTAATATTTAAAGGTTTTGGCCTGGCTTTAACAAGAAGCTCACCCGTAAAAGGGACAATTGCCGCCTATCAATTTATCGGGCAGGGACAGGTTTTTGGTATCCAGGTTACACTGTTCTATTTGATTGCCATGTATATAATTGTTTGGTATTTGCTAAAATATACAAAATTCGGACGAAATGATTATGCCATTGGCGGAAATATTTTGTCTGCAAGGCTTTCCGGAATAAATGTTAATTTATACACTTTCTATTATTTCATATTTTGTGCTTTTACAGCTGCAGTTTCAGGCATAATACTGTCATCAAGAGTTAATACTGGTAATGCTATTTTTGGTGATATTACAAATCTTACTGTAATTGCATCTGCGGTACTGGGTGGTACAAGCCTCTTTGGTGGTAGGGGTGGCGTTATCGGCACTATTCAGGGTGTTATTATTCTGGGTCTTATTGAAAGGGCTATGGTTGTATTTAACGTTGATACCAATTACCAGCTTTTGGTAAGAGGCCTTATTATATTGTTTGTCGTTGTAACTGACGCAGTAACATCGCAAAGAAAAAAGCTGGACATTGAAAAGGGGGTGATGGAAAAAAGGGCGTAGTATGAAAATGTAAAAAACAAAAATCCTTAAAGGAGGAAAAGCGAAATGAAAAAAATATTAATAGGTTTGCTGGTTGTGGCTTTTGCCTTCACCCTATTGATGGGTGGGGCAAGCTGCAAGCAGGAAGCAGCAGAAGAAACAACAGCAGCTGAGACAACAGCAGCAGCTGCAGGTATGAAAATCGGTTATTCAATGCCATTTATTGAGGACAGTCCATACTGTTTCCCATTTTCCAAGGCTTTAAAGGCTTCTGCAGAAAGCCGTGGTTGGGAAATGATATTGACTGATGCAAAGGGCGATATCAATACCCAGGTTAATCAGGTTGAAAACCTTGCAGCTCAGGATTTAGACGGGCTGTTTGTTATGCCTACAGATGCTGCCGGTATTGTATCAGTACTTGGAAAAGTACACGGTGAGTATCCTGACCTGCCAATACTTATATCCAACACATTGACTGACCCTGCAGAAATTGATTCAGTAAGGGGGTTTGCAGGTCCAGACAGCTATCTTGAAGGCAAACAGATGGGTGCAGAATATGTTAAATATGTTGAAAAAATGGGCTATGACGTTATTAATTACTGCCACATGACCGGAGTTGCAGGATATGGCGCTGCAATCGACAGGGAAAACGGTTTTAATGATGCATTAAAGGAAGCCGGCGCTGAAGCCAAGTTCAATTTACTTGATCTTCAACCGGGAGACTGGTCACCGGATAAAGGCCAGACTATTACTGAAAACTGGATAACAACCTTTGGAGATAAACTGCAGATGATCTATGCTCATAATGACGGTATGGGTATCGGTGTTGTAAATGCACTGAAAGCTGCAGGACTTGAACCGGGTAAGATTGTTACCAACGGATGCGATGGCCAGACACAAGCTGTTCAACTGGTAATAGACGGCTGGATGCTGTTTACAATATTCCAGTCCCCGATTTCTGATGCAGAGCTTTCAATGACAGTTATGGGAAAGATTTTTAATGGTGAAAAAATTGAATACTTTACCTATCTTGAGACACCTACAGTAGATGCAAGCAATGCTGAGAAATATCTGCCAAAAGCAATTGAGATATGGGGAGCAGAATATTAATTTTTTGTATATCCTCGTATATAAAGTTAACGTAAAATACAGGTAATGTGTAATTGGCCCAATAATAGTTATTGGGCCAATTTATTAAGATTTGTTTTAATGATCATATCGTAAAATATTTTTATTGGAGGATTATTTGGCCACTTTAAACGCAACAGGAGTATGGACAGAGGTTAATTATGGCCAGGCCTGTCTGTTTGCAAACGACAGGAAAAAACTAATAAACCTGTCATATTCTGTGACCCTGAGAATGGCTGGAATGAAATAATAACTGAAGATATGCTTGAGTGCGAAATATTTCTACAACTTGAGAAATTAAGAGGTATAAAATGTTTTATAAGGACAAAAAAACAAAAGTTG
>JAHILC010000129.1 GCA_018897225.1 Actinomycetota bacterium | reverse complement strand
GTTTTACAATACTCGGGTTATTTGTTCTTTTTATAACAAGCGGAGGATGTTTCTTTTTAGGACTTGTAACGAGCAGCATTGGTGAGCTTGGGGGCAAACCCTCTGCCTTTTCTTCAACAGGAAATGCAATATATGAAATAAGGCTTGAAGGAACAATTTCGGCTTCAAGTACTACTGGATTGCTGGGAGGCGCCGCAATAACTCCGGAATACGTAATTGGCCAGCTTATCGAGGCAGAAAAAAACGCCAGTGTCAGGGCAATACTGCTCCGAGTCAACAGCGGTGGCGGCAGCGCTGCAGCTTCTCAGGAAATTTTTGAAGAGCTGAAAAAAGTTGAAAAGCCTGTGGTTGTATCTGTCAGCGATATTTGTGCTTCAGGAGCTTATTACATTGCAATTGCTGCTGATAAGATTGTCGCCAACAGGTCATCCTCTGTTGGAAGCATAGGAGTCATAATGCAGATTCCAAACCTTGAGGAGCTTTATAAAAAAGTGGGTATCAAATATACGACAATCAAGCAGGGCAAGTATAAAGATGTTGGAAGCTCTGACAGGCCGCTGACAGCCGAAGAAGAACAGCTTCTTCGTGACCAAACCTTTAAAATTTACGAGCAGTTCATAAAGGATGTTTCTGATTCAAGAAAGATCCCTATCCAAAAAGTCCGGGAAATTGCAACTGGTTGGGTTTATCTGGGAACTGAAGCGCTTGATCTTGGTTTAATTGATAATATCGGCACATACAAAGATGCCGAAAAACTAGCAGCCCAGCTAGGAGGCATAAAGGGTGAGCCTGTCATTATTGGCAGCCAGCAGAATACTCTGATAGACAAGCTTTTAAGTTATTATTTCAACCAGGCTATAAATAAGATTATTAACCTCAAAGCAGTTCAGCAATATCCTGAGATAAATTAAGTTATATTATTAGTTTTACTTACCCATCATTAGCGATCTCAAACAAGTCACCTGGCTTTGAACCTACCTGCTTTAATACCTTCGAAGGAATGGTAATAGTTTTTCTTTGACTTAACTGTCGCACCAACTTTAATCATTCTCCTATTTTACATACAGACGTATATATGACTGTATGTATATTATCAAATAATGTATTTTATACAAAATATTACTAATAAAATAAGGAACCAGGTGCTGGGAAACCATTATTGAAAAAAGAATGAATAAGTTATAATGCCTTTATTAATAAATGAAGTAAAAAGGAAGCTATCTTATTCTATGTCTGAAGAGATTTATATAACAATAATTGGTGGTGGGGTAATTGGATGTGCTATTGCATATGAGATTTCAAAAGAATCCAAAAAAAACATAGTTATTATAGAAAAAAACAATCAGATTAAAGGGGAAAATCAATCCTCAAGAAACTCTGGTGTTATTCATGCAGGTATTTATTACCCCAAGGATATAGAACCTCTCAAGGCAAGATTGTGTGTTGAAGGAAACAGCCTAATATATGAGTTTTGCAATAAATATAATATTCCTCATAAAAGAACAGGAAAACTAGTTGTTGCTACAAATCAGCTTGAAGAGGAGTATCTTGAAGATACATACAGGATAGCTCAAGAAAATAAGGTTCCAGGAGTTAAAATTATAGATTGCAAAGAAGTTAAAAAACTTGAACCTAATGTAAAAGCATTATCTGCTCTTTATGTACCGACTTCTGGAATCATCGATTCCGTGAGTTTAACAGATAAGCTTTACAGAATAGCAGAATCTTTTGGAGCAATGTTTTTAGTGGGAAATAAAGTAGTCCAGATCGAACCATTTAGAAATGACTTTCAAGTTACAATTAAGTCAAATAATGGAACTGAAGTATTTAGGACAAAGATTCTTATAAACTCGGCAGGTTTATACTCCGATGAGGTTGCAAAAATGCTTAATTCTGGTAGCCCCTTTGAGATGAATCCGATAAAGGGTGAATCTGCTAAATTTTATCGGACTAAAAGAGAGGAAATATCAATAAATGGTCTTAATATCTATCCCGTGCCCTTTGGCTATATACTAGATGGCCAGCGGTTGAATGTCCATTTTAAAGAATTTCAAAAGCTATACCGTGAAGGTAAAATAAGTAAATCTGTTGGGGTGCATCTCACACCAACCCTGGATATTACAGGTAGTAATTATTCTATTGGAGATACAGTGATTATTGGACCTGCTTATTCAAAACCTAATGGAAAAGAGGACTATAAGCCAACAAGAGATGAAAAATATTTTTTGGATATAATTAATCCCCTTTTCCCATATTTGAAATTAGAAGATATAAGTTTACATCAAACAGGGATAAGAGCTAAATTAAAAGATCACAATGATTTTGTTATTGAGAGAGACCCAAAATATCAAAATTGCGTCAATCTTATTGGGATAGATTCACCAGGGCTTACTGCTTCTTTAGCCATTGCAAAATATATAAAACAACTATTGGAAAAATAATAAAATCTGGGCAGTACACCTCATATATATTCTAGTCCAATATAGGATAAAAACAACCTATTTTTGTTCTAAACAGCAATTCAGTAATTTTTTAACTACAATAATATTAAATTAATTTTGTATTTATGTAATATATATGCTACAATACAGTAAAATAAATATTATATTTTATATGAAAGGCTACATTATGGACTGGTATGGAATGTCCGATAATGAAATAATCAGAGATATCGGAAGGAGAATAAAACAGTTAAGGTTAAACAAAAATATATCACAGGAAGCACTGTCTGAAAGAACAGGACTGCACAGGGTGACATTAAGCAAAATCGAGAGAGGGCAAAAAATGTCCCTTTTGACAATTATCCAGGTCCTGAGGGGACTGGATGAACTTCAAAGATTGGACAACATGATACCGGAAGAAAGATTAAGCCCTCTGCAATTGGCTAAATTGCAAAGCAGGCAGAGGAAAAGGGCTTCAAAAAAACTGAATCCTTAAAAGAGAAAGAGCATGAATGGTAGATATAGCTTTTATTAATATCTGGAAAAAAAGAGTGGGAGCTGTTTCCTGGGATAACGAGAGGAAACTGGCTACAATGGAGTTTGGTGAAAGTTTTATCAATGAAAGGATAGACCTTTCCCCGATAACGATGCCCTTAAGTGAATTGACAAGAGGAGTAAGGATCCATTCGTTCCAAAATCTTTCAATACAGACGTTCAAGGGTTTGCCAGGATTTTTAGCAGACTCCCTTCCTGATAGGTATGGAAATAACCTGATTGATGAATGGTTGTCTATCCAGGGAAGATCAAAAGAAGATTTCAGTGTCGTGGAAAGGTTATGCTACATTGGAAAAAGAGGTATGGGGGCTCTTGAATTTAAACCGG
>JAHILC010000128.1 GCA_018897225.1 Actinomycetota bacterium | reverse complement strand
TTAGCATACCATCAAATTTCTCTTTTTCTTCAGGCAGCACTGAATAAGTATGCTCTGGAGCGGGAAACTTGCTGTCATGGACATCATCAACATATTCTTTCATTGCATCGGTAATAACCTTTGCAACATTAGCATACTTCTTTACGAATTTAGGAGTAAAAGCTTCAAAATAACCCAGCATGTCTCCGCATATCAAAACCTGACCATCAATCTTTACGCCTGCACCAATACCTAAAACTGGAACAGTCACAATCTTAGTAATAGCTTCAGCCAATTCTGGTGGTATGGCTTCTACCAGAAGCATTTTAGCGCCCGCTTCTTGTACGGCCATGGCATCCCTTATGACATCTTCTGCTGATGTTGCAGTTCTGCCCTGAACCTTAAAACCACCTAAAATGCCGGAAGATTGCGGTGTAAGTCCAATATGTCCGATGACTACTATTCCTGCATCTGTAATAGCTCTGATTCTGGAAGCTACTCTTACTCCACCCTCCAGTTTGATAGCATCAACATTAGCTTCCTTTACAAATCTTACTGCATTTGCTACAGCATCCGCATCAGAAGTATGGTAGCTTCCAAAAGGCATATCACCAACAACAAATACATTTGGCGCACCTCTCCTTACTGCTTTACTATGAATAATACATTCATCCATCGTTACTGAAACAGTACCACTATAACCATACACAACCATTCCCAGCGAATCACCTACAAGAATCATATCCATCCCGGCAGCTTCAGCAAAACTTGCTATGGGATAATCATAAGCAGTTACCCATGTTATTTTTGTTCCCGTTTTTTTCATTTCATAAAAATCCCAAACAGTCGGTTTTTTTCTCATAAATCTTTCCTCCTTACTTATTAATTTTTTTATACCTTAACTTTACAATTTTAAATACTTTTTATAACTGCTACTTTTAAAACTTAATTATAAAGGGCTTTATAATAAAATCAAAATCTAAAGTTCACTACTCTTTGTAAGCCTCCATGTATAGCTCAGCTATTTCTTCCCTGGTTGCAATCCTGGATAAAATTATGATTGAAATATTCAAATTTAGTTATCCTTTGCATATTAATTCTTAATAATAGAAAAATCTCCAGTCTTTGCTGAGTCAAGTATTAGCTTCATATAAGTATCTATATCTGAAGGATTCAGCGGTATTGGCATATTCTTTAACTTCATTTTAAGCTGAGGATTTTTGGCAGCAGCTACGGCTCTAACAATATGTTCATCAGTAAATCCTTCAACTTCCTGTAATTTCGTAGGAACCCAGATACTCTTGGAAAAATTTATCATTGCCCTGGCAACTGCTTCACCAAGTTCTCTTGGAGAAACAATTCCTAAATCTAAATCTTTTTCTATATACTCTGAATATATTCCATAAAGATTTCTTAGCTGTCTAACAATAGCCGGTGCAAAAAATATTGTATAGTAAGGGTTTAGAATGCTGCATGCCCTTCCGTGTGTAAGAATATCGACAAGTGAAAAACTTGTAAGATGGCCTCCATTTGTCCCACCAATCATTATTGCATAACCTCCAAGATCAGTGGCTAAGCCTATCACTTCTCTATATTTTAAATTATTTGGTTCTTTTAATACCTTGGGTAGATTTTTAACAATCATATCAATTGTTAAAAGAGCAATCTTTTCAATTTCATCTATTTTGTTATTAGAAGCTCCGTAGTATACTTCTAATGCATGTGCTGTCCCATCCAGAGCACCATCAATAGTTAAATCCCTTCCCATGCTTACTGATACTGAATAATCAAAGATTGCAGCCTCTGGTATAATCGCATCATCAACTATTAATTTCTTCTGATTAGTTTCAATATCTGTTATATTTGAATATCTCGTAAGATGGGCACCTGAAGATGAAGCAATCTGTACTGCTAAGATTGGAGTCTTTTTCTTTCCAATCTTATTCATAAATTCTGTAACCTTACCTGTTCCAAAAAATGGCTCAATATCATGCTTCCCAGGACTATAAGTCGCAAGCATAGATGAAGCTTTTACGCAATCAATTGTGGAACCACCACCTGCAACTACTATCAATCCTGGTTTTAATTTTTCTATTTCATCTTGAATTC
>JAHILC010000127.1 GCA_018897225.1 Actinomycetota bacterium | reverse complement strand
GTGACGGACAGAAAATAATATTGATTCCAAAGCTAATTGAAGATAAGTTTGATGAGAAGGAATGGGAAAAACTAAAAGAATTAGCTAAAGGAAAAGGCTCTGTTTATAACGAAGCAAAAGATGCGCTAACTCACCTAAAGGGTTTAAAAAATGAGGTATGAATATAAGTCTTCATTTGATAAAGTCTTTAAAAAACTTGGTTTAAACCGACAGGAAAAAGTAATTGACACTATAAGTATATTGATAGATTTTTTTGAAAACAGGAAAAAGGCAAAAGGCTTGGGGTTAAAGAATTTAAGAGAGAATTACTGGGAAATAAGAGTAAATGTTAAGGATAGGATAATTTTTACGCTCGAAAAAGATAAAGTTGCATTTATTATTGTTGGCAATCACGATGAAATTAAGAAATTTTTAAGAAATATTTAATATATCTGTATTTATTTTTTTAAGGCTAAAAACAATATTTTTTAAAATTTAATACTTCCGGCAAGTTCGGCAATTTTTTCAATTCTTTCAAATTTAGCTCCCGGAGTGAAGTTATTTGGGTTTATTTTATTAGTCTTTAGCGGATGGGCTACCGTAATGTTATCTGCAATTTCTTCAAGTATTCTATAGCAGTAAAGCCAGTTGTATGAAGCCTCAATAGCTATAGACAAGTCTTTGCTGTCTCCTTGTTTTTTAAGGTAATAACAGATATCCACTATCAAAAAAATAGTGGACAGCCAGATTCTTTGTTTAGAACATGCATGTTTTCACCAATATAATATTATAATACTGAATCTTTAATTGTATAAAGAGAACATTTCTATCTGGCTATTAATCCTGCTATTAATCCTGTACCTTAACCCTTTTTATAGCCCATAAAATCAGTAGCGCTACAAATGCAGGGAAAAAGACAAAAAAACTTATAACCAAAGATATAACCCAAGCTACAGTGCTCATAGTAATCCAGTATTTTTTCTCATCTGTTTTTTTTACTTCATCCATTTTATAATCCTCATCATCCAATATTATTTTTTATTATTTAAACTTTGAAATAAACTTTTTTGGACAGGCGTAATCATTTTTAGCCACTAACTAACTTTTAACCTTCTTTATCTTTGGTATTTTCTTCAATTCTTGGGAAAAGAATTTCTCTTTTGCCAACAGTAGTTCCGCCAGTAAAAGCACCCCACTTGCCATCAGCTTCAAAACTCATTTCTTCGATATTTTTGTCTATACCGAGCTGTCCAAAAATTCTCTGGCATGTCGATGGCATGAAAGGAAATACAAACAGCGTAGCCAGTCTTATCGATTCTGCCAGGTTATAAAGAACACCATCAAGTTTTTGAGTCTCCACATCCCCGGCGCTTTTTGCCAGCTCCCAGGGCTTGCTGTCTTCAATATATTTGTTGGCGATATTTATAAAATCCCAGATTTTTACAAGATATTCTGAATAACTAAAATTGTAAAAAAGATTAATCGCTGCTGCTTTTATGTCTTCCCACAACTTTTCAAAATCTTTTCCACCTTTCAGGTTTGCAGGTTTGACGGGCACTATCCCACTCCTGTATTTATCAATCATCGCTACGGATCGGGAAACAAGATTTCCAAAATCATTGCTCAAATCACCATTGTATCTTTTAAACATTGCCTGGCCGGTAAACGATCCATCGAGCCCGAATGTGATTTCTCTTGTAAAGAAATACCTGACTGCATCAACTCCATAGCTTTCTGCCATTTCATCAGGATCAAGCGTGATTCCTTTTGATTTGGATAATTTTTCTTCACCCTTCATTATCCAACCATGCACAACCAGGTGTTTTTGAAGCTCAACACCAATTGACATCAAAATCGCCGGCCAGATAACAGCATGGAATTTTAAAATATCTTTCCCTATATGCTGCTGGTCGGCGGGCCAGTATTTTTTAAACAAGGCATCATTATCCAGGCTGTATCCCAGGGCTGAAATATAGTTTATAAGCGCATCTACCCAGACATAGCTGAAATGTTCAGGATCGAATGGAATTGGAATTCCCCAGGTTACAGTAGTTCTTGAAATGCTTATATCCTTCAAGCCCTGTTTAAGTAACCCAAGAACTTCATTTTTTCGAGATTCTGGAATTATGAAGTCAGGATTTGCTTCAATATGTTTTATTAGTTTATCCTGATAACTTGAAAGCTTAAAAAAGTAGTTATCCTCTTTAATCTTTTCAACTTCCCTCCCGCACTGTGGGCACTTACCCTCTGCAAGCTGCGCATCCGTCAGAAAATTCTCGTCTATCACACAGTACCAGCCTTCGTAGCTGCCCTTGTAAAGGTCGTCGTTTTCCTTAAGCTTTGTTAGAATGCCCTGCACAACTTTTTCATGACTGGCATCAGTTGTCCGCACAAATAAGTCATTGCTTATGTTATAAAGCTTAAGTATTCGTTTCATGTCAACAACCATGCCATCAACATACTCTTGTGGAGACACCCCTTTTGAAGCGGCGCTTTTATAAATCTTCTGTCCATGTTCATCAGAGCCTGTCAGGAAACAGGTATCTTTGCCTTGCAGTTTATTAAATCTTGCCGTAACATCTGCCAATATAAATTCATAAACCTGGCCGAGGTGAAGCTTTGCATTCATGTATGGTATTGCAGTTGTAATATAAAATTTTTCTTTTGCGGTTTCTTCTGTCATTTAAACCTCTTACTCTTTTTAAGCTATATTTTGATTAAATTTTAAGCTAAATTTTTGTTGAAATATTATACAACGTTTGACGGTCAATATCATATCTTGAAATAATAATTTTTAAGGCTGCTTTTTTAGGAATGTTCTGGGATATCAGTTTTGTAAACTCTTTTCTTATATCATTTTCTGAATAATTTTTGATGAGTTCTTTTTTATAACCTTCCATAACAAGGACTATTTCCCCTTTTATTTTTCTGGATTTTACTTCAGCCAGGATTTTAGACAATCGGC
>JAHILC010000126.1 GCA_018897225.1 Actinomycetota bacterium | reverse complement strand
CCTATTTTCATATTTTTCATATCATCAACAAGGAACTTTGTGTAATCAGGATGAGCCTGGTGTATTGAGGTGGAATCATTCTCATCCCACCCGCAGATAGCATTCAGAAGTGTTGCGCTATCTTCGACATCTCTTGTGAGTGGTCCAATCTGGTCAAGAGAGGAAGCAAATGCCACAAGGCCATATCGGGATACAAGACCATATGTTGGCTTTAACCCGACTATTCCGCAAAGGGAGGCAGGCTGGCGTATTGATCCTCCCGTGTCCGAGCCCAGAGCACAAATTGCAGTTCCTGCAGCTACACTTACGGCAGGCCCGCCGCTTGAACCTCCGGGAACGCGAGTTGTATCCCAGGGATTTTTAACGCTCCCAAAATAAGAATTTTCATTAGAAGAGCCCATGGCGAACTCATCCATATTAGCTTTTCCGGTAAGAACAAAGTGCTGTGCTTTTAATTTTTTAACTACTGTAGCATCGTAAATAGGAATGTGGTTTTCAAGTATTTTTGAAGCACAGGTCGTGGAGATACCTTTGGTGCATATGTTATCTTTGACTGCTATTGGAATTCCAGTAAAGTCTTTAACTTCGCTCCCACGGCCAATATAGCTGTCGACTTGTTTTGCCTGCTCAAGCATTTTTTCCTTTTCTAGCCTGATATAAGCATTTAGTTTACCCTGAACCTTTTGAATTGCAGAATTTACGCTGCCAGCGATATCCAGGCTGGATACTTCTCTGCTTTTGAGCATTTTATTTAACTTGTGAGCCGGAAGGAAATTTAAATTTTCTGTTACCAACTGGGCTGCCTTGTTTTTTTACTGTTTTTAAAAATTAAGCATACTGTTAAAAAGCAAAGTTTACGCTTTGGTTTTTTAACAATTTAGTTGTTTAACTAATCTATTTTTGGAACTTTAAATCCCCCGTCCATTTCTTCAGGCGCATTTAGGTGATCGTCTTCCTTTGAAAGCGATTCCCTGACAGTGTCCTCCCTGAATACATTTTTTATTTCCAGAGTATGGGATGTGGGTGAAATAGCTGCGGTATCAACCTTGCTGATATTTGCAACATGGCCTAAAATTTTATCTAACTGCGGGGTGATTTTCTCAACTTCGCTATCGCTGAAATCAAGCTCTGCAAGCTTTGCCACATGTTTAACGTCTTCTTTTGATATTATGCTCATATCCTTTAAAGATTAATTCTAGTGATTAAAAAATCAAGTAAATATTTTATCAAATTTATCAAAGATTTGAAAACAGCAATTTAAAATCATGTAAAAATTGATGTTTATTTTGCAAGATTATAAATGTTCAAAACATCTTCTTTGCCAAGTTTTACAAAGCTGCCCACAGGACCGTTTTCTGTACACTTTTTGGCCATCTCTTTAAATCTATCATCTGAAATGCTGATCTCGCTGAGCCTGGTTTTAAGTCCGATTCGTTTTAAGAAGTCTTCGAACCTTTTTATACCTTCAAGCGCCATCCCTTCCAAATCATAAGGATGAAAATCCACACCCCAGATCCTTTGTCCAAATTGTGCAAATCTTTCTATATTATTTTTATAAACGTATTTCATCCATGCAGGAAATATAATAGCCAGTCCTTCACCATGAGCTATATCATATATAGCGCTTAGCTCATGTTCGATCATGTGTGACGCCCAGTCTGTCACTCTGCCTGTATCTAAAAGATCATTATGGGCAACGCTGCCGGCCCACATAACCTCTGCCCTTGCAGCATAATTGTTATTTTCCTTTAAAATAACAGGGGTGTTCCTTAATAAAGTCTTAAAAGTTGCTTCACATAGCCTGTCAGTAAGATCCACATTTTTCTCCTGAGTAAAGTATCTTTCCATAATATGGGCTAATATATCCGCAACCCCTATGGCAGTTTGATTATTACCAAGTGTAAAGGTAAGTTCCGGATTTAATATCGAAAATTTTGGCCTCATAATGTTTGCCTCAACACCTTTTTTATAAAGGCCATCTTCGTTGGTTATAACGGATGCACCACTTACTTCACTACCTGCTGCAGGAATTGTAAGAATGACTGCAATTGGTATGGATTCCTTGATCTTGGTTTTCTCTTCAAAAAAATCCCATACATTACCTTTGTATGGAACTCCGATTGCAATGGCTTTTGCAGAATCAATCACACTTCCTCCACCTACTGCTAGAATGAAGTCAATCTTTTCCTGACGGCAAAGCTCTATACCTTTTTTTACCAGTTTTAGCCTTGGGTTGGGAAGCACACCTCCAAGTTCTACAATACCAATATCTTCTTTTTTGAGACAGCTTTTTACTCTGTCGTAAAGACCATATTTTTTTATGCTCCCTCCTCCATAGTGCAAAAGAATTTTGCTGCTATATTTTATTATTTCGGTACCCGCTTTTTCTTCCGAATCTTTGCCAAATATGATTTTGGTGCAATTTTGAAATTCAAAATTTTTCATTATTGTCTTCTCCCTTTTTTACTCACTTTTATGATCATTATTATAATAATTTTTATAATGCAAAAATACCTTGCAGATGAAAAAATAAATACAGAAGGTGAATTTATTGTTGGCGGCTACAGTCCCCCATGGATTCCCAGATTTCTTGCAAGAAATGAAGCTATGATAAAATTAAAAGGATAATAATTTATTCTTTCATTCAAAATAGATTATAACAAGGCAGCATCTAAGGATAAATACTTCCATCCTGCATAGTAGAGCAGAATAAGGGTTTTATTCTATGATTTAACTAAAATAATATACTTGTGATTAAATTCATATTATCGGCAAACCTATAGCCCTCCATATTCCTATCAATCTCATTCTCATGTTTGGTTAATTTATCAGCCAGCTCTTTATATTTCCAGGTCATGCTTACGGCTAATTCCAGAGTTTTAATCCTATCGTCTCTTGCAGATATTATATCTATGGTTGCCCATGACTCGTAGTTTGTCTTGTTTAAATAATAAAAAAATTCAAGAATTTCCCAAAAATTAACCGAACCTATCACCATATCAGGATCTGAATCTTTGAAATTATCGTTAAGATGGATCTGGAATAACTTAGCATTCAAATCAAGCAGCATGAGTGATTCTGCAAGGCTCTCACCAGCCATCAAGGCATGCCCAACATCCAGGGCACACCCGATATTATCAAGACCTACTGCATTTACAAATGCAAGGGCTTTGCCGGTATCGTTTACATATTGTTTTTGCCTGGGATCTTTTGATTTAGCCTCAATTGCAATTTTGACACTCCTGTCATATTCGCCTATTTCCCTGACTGTCTCAACCAAATTTTTCCATCCATCCCTGTAATTTGACTGGAATGGATAATCAAAACCATCATGGGCTGGCCATAATAGGACACTGTCAGCCTTAAGCGCTTTGCATAAATCTATTGACTCTTTAAGCCTGCTTACAGCATCCTTCCTGATATTTTTTTCATTTGTGCTGAATGAACCATTTTTCCACTTTCTGTCAACCCAAACTTCCGGTTCAACCACAGAAACTTTAAGACCATAACTCGATACCAGTTTCAGCAGTTTGTCTGGTTCTGATGGAAGAGGCGCTGTTGGATAAAAAACCACAAGCCCTGTCAGACCTTTTGTTTTCGAAAAAATCTCCAGTTTTTTTTCAAGTTCCATATCTTCGTAATATCCGCCGGGTACGTACCTTTCCGCATAAGTGCCAAGGCACCAAAGATGAGCATCAACATTGAGTTTCATTTTTACCTCCCATAAATAAACATATAATATATCCGATCATTAAAAATAACTGATCATTAAAAATTAAGTTAAAATTAAGGTAATTATATACTATTCTGAACATTTGACAATGTACCCCGTATGTGCTACATTACATTATATGGAGGAATAAGTCTGAAAGAAATACTTTTCATTATTATTTTGTGCCTTGAGCGAAGCGAAAGGAATGGTTATAATCATGACTAAAACAACGACTAAAATAAAAAGCGCTATGGTTCGCGCCCGTATTGAACCCGGATTAAAAACAAAAGCAGAAAAATATTTTAATCTTCTAGGCCTATCAACTACGCAAGCAATTACATTATTCTTCAAACAAGTCGAACTTCATCACGGCTTGCCTTTTGAAATAAATATTCCTAATGCCGAAACTATAACTGCCATGAAAGAAATAGAAAATGGCGGCGGTAAGAAATTCGATAGTGCAGATGAATTATTCAAGCATCTTGGTATATGATGATGAAGCGAGTCCATAGCAGTACAGCTTTTGAGAAAGATATTGAAAGGCTGGTTAGAAGAAACAAGGACATGGAAAAGCTTAAATCCGCAGTACGTTCTCTTGTGCGTGGAGAAAAGTTAGATCAAATATATCGGGACCATAAATTAACGGGAAATTATTATGGTTGCAGAGATTGTCATATAGAATCAGATTGGCTGCTAATTTACAAATATGATGAAGAAACTTTATTCTTAATTCGAACCGGAACACATGCTGATCTTTTCCGCTGATTATTAATGATTAAGTATACTGTCCAAGTGTACTTAAGAATGTGCCTCATCGCCATTTTGTATTTTCCATGCTTAAATAAGCATCGTCTATCGGGGCAGAAGGAAAAAAGATAATATTGACGGGCCAGACTTTGTCATACAAGCAAATTCTAATAAATTAATGGTTTTCTAATCCAGATGAAATACTTCTTCAATTATTTCGATTTCAGGACCCAGGATTGACTTGTCCTGCTTTACAAAATATTTATCCATGTATTTCTGCCATCTTGCATTAACATCGGTCTTGCCAAGCTCACCCATTGCTTTATTGAAATCGTCAACTTCAAAATAAGCAAACAGTGTTCCGTCTTTCCTAAAAAATATTGAGTAGTTTCTTATCCCGACATCCCTAATAGCCTTGGCAAGCTCGGGCCAGATCTCGTCGTGAGCTTTTTTGTATTCATCTTTGAGTTCAGGTTTTATCCTGAATATAAATGCTGTTCTTCCCATTGGTTTACCTCCTGTCGTTTTAATGTAGTAATCAATTATTAAAATATCAAATCAGTAATCAGATCCATATTATCAGCAAACCTGTAACCCTTAAGATTTGCGTCTATTTCTTTTTCATGCTTTAAAAGTTTTAAAGCCAGTTCCTGGTATTTCCACATAAGCTTTACCCCCAGAGACATGGACTTAATCCTGTCATCCCTCGGAGCAATTATATCTATCGCACACCATCCTTCGTATTTTGTCTTGTTTAAATAGTAGTAAAATTCAAGTATTTCCCAGAAATTAACCGTTCCAAAAATCATGTCAGGATCTGCATCTTTGTAATTTTCATTGATGTGAATCTGATACAGTTTGCCCCAGTAATCAAGAAGCGCCACGGATTCCCCTATACCTTCTGAAGCTGCGAGCGCATGCCCTATATCAAGTGCACAGCCCACATTTTCAAGGCCTACATCATTTACAAAAGCCATTGCCTTACCAGTATCACTTATATATTGTTTTTGCCTCGGGTCTTTAGGCTTGGCTTCAATAGCTATCTTCATATCCTTTGCATATTCACAAATTTCCCTTACAGTTTCAACCAGATATTTCCAGCCTTCAACGTAATTTACCTGGAATACATAGTCATAACCGTCATGGGCCGGCCAGAGCAATACACTGTCAGCTTTGACAGCCCTTGCAAAATCTATTGCTTCTTTAAACAGTTTTATAGCCTCATTTCTTATTTTTGGGTCATTGGTGCAAAATGAGCCGTGTTTCCACCTTCTGTCGCCCCAGCATTCAACCGCTAGATTTGATACTTTGAGGCCGTAACTTTCCACCTTTTTAACAAGCTTATCGGGGTCATTTGGAAGCGGTGCAGTTGGATAAAATGTAAAAAGGCCTGTCAAACCTTTAATCTTTGACATTATTTCCAGCTGCTGATCTACTGTCATTTCATCAAAATATCCCCCGGGTACATATCTTTCCGCATAAGTTCCAAGGCACCAGAGATGGGCATCAACATTGAGCTTCATTAATTTCCTCCCTTTGATTATTTTTAAATTTTTTTAATTTGACCTTTGATTTGTAAAGTTTATTTTTTAGAATTTTATTTTTCTTCTTTATCAAATCCTATTTTATTAAATTTCCCTGCTAGAAGTCGCTTATAAAATTTTTATCTTACTTATTATTTATTAATTATTTCCTAAAACCATCAATTATTTCATTAAGTTTCCTGCGATAATAGGAAAAATTTCCCCAGGTGCAATCCTGTGAAACAAAATGATCTATATGGGGTATATACCTGCCGCCTTTTAAAAGTTCTTTTACTATTGAAAGCTCAAGGTCTATTTTTTCATTTGTGGAACCGGCAAAAAGCGTCCTTTTATCGATTCCGCCTATCAGCTGGAAATCCGGAAAATTTTTTCTGATTCGCAGCAGGTCATTTCCGGCAGCCCTTTCAAATGGATACATCCCGGTAACACCGGTCTCTATAATAAGCGGGATAATGTCTTCAACATATCCATCACTATCGGTTATTATGATATCTATCCCCGTATTCTTCGCAAAACTAACCATAGCTTTATATCTTGGCGTTAAGAATTGCCTAAAATGTGCAGGCGATATAAGAGAACCCATTTTACCGGCCATATCTTCCCATATAAGGAGGCAGTCAATTTTTACATCGGCTGCTATGGTTCCGTAGTACTCAAGTAAGAAATTTAAGAATGTTTCACAAATATCATCAATCAGCGCGGGGTCATCGTGCAGCATGATCATATATGTCGTAAGCCCCATAATCTGCCTTGGAAAACCCAGAAATCCCCCGTTTGTTCCGCCAAGCCTTATAGGAAAATCCCTGTCCTTTAGCCTTTCAGTTAAATTTTTCCAGTCAGGCGGCAGCCTCTTTTTAATGTTTTCCGGGCTGTAGCGCTGTTTGTACTCATTCCAGCTCTTCCAATCTTTTACGGGATGATCCAGCTCCATTGGCAGCGACGTTATATTAACGTCATTTTTATTTACAACCCCATATTCATCTTTGTAAATAATATGGGTTTCGGTTTTTTCTATAATCTCATGGGCAAACATCGGGCTGTAATCCACAGGAAACTTTGTGAGGTACTGATCAAGTCTAAAAACAGGTTGGACATTTACGTCACCAGCCTTTTCCATCTCCGAATAAATATTCTTATTTGCCATAACGGCAATTCCATCGGAAATCTTTTCGGGTACAGGCTCAACAACAAGCAAGCCTTCCCCAAACCAGCGCCTAATTGTCCCGGCCCAGTAACCAAATTCCACCTTCGGGATTTCCACACTGGCATAATCCCCGTCCTCCATCCGCATTACAGACAAAAACTTTTCCCTTGAATTCACATTTCCTTCTTCCGGTATAATTATAAAAAAACCAGTACCTTTAGAGTTAAAAAATCAAGTTAAAAATTCAAATTCAAGAACTTAAATAATTTAAAAGCGCCCCGGTGGTAGTTACCCAGGCATAATATTTGCCCAATATTTTTATTTCGGCATCATGGTCCTCTTTGCATGAAGCTATACAAGCATCTTCAATAACTGTGCAGAGATAACCCCTGTCCCATGCTTGCCTAAGGGATGAAGAAACACAAGCATCGGTAAGGCCCCCCGTAAAAACTATTCTTGAAATATTATTAGACCTCAATACCAGGTCCATTTCTGAAGAACAGAAAGCGCCGCTCCCGCCTTTTAAAACAACAACGTCATTGATTGCCGGTTCGAGGCGCTTTTCTATAAAGCTTGCTCTATCCTTATAATGCAGAGTCCACCTTTTACCATTAATATCCATGTTATCTTCATCAACAAGATTTTTCTTTGCAGTGGAAGGTACATCGGCAAAATTTTCATCCAGGGACGCAATCCTTGTATAGACTATTCTAATTTTATTTTCCCTGAAAAAACTGATAAGCCTTGCTATATTAGGTATTACTATTTCTTCAGCCTTTTTATAATAATAGTTTTCAGAGCCCCTTGAGCTCCACTTACCTGTATAAAGATTCTCAGTTATATAATTCTGCATGTCTATTACCATAAGAGCAAGCCTGTCTTTCTCAAGATAGCTTTCTTTTGAGATCTTATGGGGGCCATCTTTGTCCACAATAAAGTCAAAAATATATTTACCGGTTTCCATTTTTGAGCCGCTGTACCTAATACTTCTTTATAATTATTATTAAAACTATGATCTGTTGTTTTTTTATCAGTAAAGCTGCAAATTTCTCCTGCTTCGCAGTGCATCAATTGCAATGACTAAAACTAAAAGTGCACCCTTTACAACCATCCTCATAAACACAGGCACAGCTAGAAGCACCATCCCATTTGAGATTGTCTGGATTATGATAAGGGCGATAAACACACCCAAAAAATTGCCTTTGCCGCCGCCAACAACAACACCTCCCAAAACTATTATTGTAAGGACTTCAAGCTCAGCGCCGGTTCCATATTCCGGCCTTCCTGAACCAAGCTGTGATATCAGAAGCAATCCTGCAATTGAACAGAAAAACCCGGAAATCACATAAGAAATGATCTTTATCCTGTCGACATGGATACCGGCCAATCTTGCCAGGTTTTCATTGCCCCCGATTGTAAACAGATCTCTTCCGAAACGCGTAAATTTCAGCACCAAAGTCAAAATAACAAAAGCAACTATTATATAAATAGTAGTTATTGGAAAAACATTTCCAATGTAAATCCTTCCCAGATTCTGCACAAAAACATTGTATATTCTGGGATTTAAATCAGCCCAGAAATAACATACCCCCCTTATTATTGCAAGCATACCGAGAGTTGTAATAATGGGGTTAATACCGACTTTTGTAATAATAATCCCATTAATAAGCCCCACAGTACATCCGATCACTATCGCTATCAAAAACACCACCGGAGTAGGAACTTCTATATTTTTCATAAGCAGCACCGCACTTACTATCCCGGCAAGACCTGCAGTTGAGCCAATTGAAAGATCAAAACCGCCGCCGATCATTACAATTGTTACCCCGGCAGAAAGGATACCGTATACTGCAAAATTATTAAAAATTCCCTTGATGTTCTGGATTACAAGAAAATTCTTGCTTGCCAGGGAAAACAGTATAAACATAACGATATAAATGCCTATCAAAGTAGGAGTCGGTGTCCTTAAAAAATTCATAAATGCGGAATATTTTTTCTCAACTTTTTCCATTTACATTCTCCTCCTCTTCATAGCCTGCCCTATTTCATAAGTTGAAACAACAATTATAAGAACAGAACCCTGGACTATCTGAATATAAAAGTAATATACATTCATTATAGTCAGGAAATTATAAAGTATGCTTAATATGAGGACTCCCGCCAGGGTTCCCAGTATCTGCCCTTTGCCGCCGCCCAGGACAGTACCTCCTAAAATTATCGAGGACACTATTACAAGCTCAAGACCCTGGCCATGCTGAGGCATTCCTACTGCTGAAAGCGATGTAAGTATCAATCCGCCAAGTGAAGCGGTGATTCCGCATAATAAGAAACCGATAAACTTGACTCTTTTGACATTTATTCCGGAAAGGTAAGATGCCAGCGGATTTGCTCCGATGGCATAAATCCTCCTGCCCCACTTTGAGTGGTTCATTATTACGTATGTCAGTACAAAAATTATAACCAGCAGGACAATGGGAAAGGGAATCACTTTAAAAATAAAACCCCTGCCAATAAAGTCAATAACCGGATTCATCGCAAGCATTGACTCTCCGTTGGTAAGTGTATAACCGATTCCTCGCCATATAAACATTGTGCCGATTGTCGCCATTATTGAATTTACTCCAATAACCGTAACCAGCATACCGTTGAAAGCGCCCATCGCAGCGCCTGCAGCAAGGGCTATTATTACTACCAGCCAGCCCGGCAAGCCTCTCTCAAGAAGAACAGCAGTCAGGCATGCTGTAAGTCCGATATTGCCGCCGACTGAAAAATCTATCTCTCCAGAGATCATGACCATGGTAAGTACTGCTGCAACAATACCTATAAACGACAGGTTATTTATCATGGGAATGATGTTTAACCTGGAAAAGAACCATGGCCGGCCGATATAAGAAAATATCCCGAACATTGCAACCAGGATTAAAAAAAGAATAGCAGTATTGTTCAGTACTGACTTTTTCTTCTGCGAAACCTCCGCTGCTTTTATTTCTGCCATATATCCCCCCTTAAAATCTTATAAACAAGCTGAATGAAGCAGTTTTTCTTCAGAAGCTTCTTTTCTTGCATATTCATCCGTGAATCTTCCCTTGCTCATCACTATTATCCTGTCAGCAATTGACATTATTTCCGGAAGTTCCGAGCTTATCATTATCACTGAAGAGCCTCTCTCACAAAGATCCTGCATAAGCTTATATATTTCTATTTTTGCCCCTACATCGATTCCTCTTGTGGGCTCGTTCAATATTATTATCTGGGAACCGCTTTCAAGCCATTTTGCAAGAACTACCTTCTGTTGATTACCACCGGAAAGGCTGTTCACTTCCTGGTCTACTGAAGGAGTCCTGATTCCTATTTCTTCAATCCATTTATTTGCTTTTTTGCGCTCATTGGCTTTTGCAATTAAAAAGCTTTTTCCAAGATCCTTTATATTTGCAAGCGTGATGTTTTCTTTGACTCCCATCATTAGCGCCAGCCCTTCGGTTTTCCTGTCAAGAGGTACAAGCCCTATTTTCTCGTCTCTTGCAATGCTTGGGCTTTTTACATGCAGTTTTTTTCCATTAACAAAAATTTCGCCTGACTTTATCTTGTTTGCGCCAAATAGAGCTTTAACCAATGATGTCCTTCCTGAGCCCAAAAGTCCGAATATCCCAAGGATTTCTCCTTTTTTAAGCCTAAAACTGATATCATTAAAACCTTCTGCTTTGAGGTTTTGGACTTTCATGACAATATCGCCTATCTTTACTTCCCTCTTGGGATACATGTCCTTTATATCCCTACCGACCATCATCTCTACAAGTTTGTTTTCATCAGTATCCTCTGTTTTTAAAATCCCGACTTTTTTACCATCACGCAGAACCGTTACCCTGTCAGTTATTTCAAATATCTCTTTAAGCCTGTGCGAAATATAAATTATAGAGACACCTTTTGATTTTAAAGTCCTGATTATTTTGAAAAGTGACTGGGTTTCTTCTTCTGAAAGCGCTGCAGTAGGCTCATCCATGACAAGGATCTTCGCTTCTTTTGAAATTGCTTTCGCGATTTCCACTATCTGTTTTTCTGATATGGTTAAATCACCCATTATAGCATTCGGGTCAAGCTTGACATTTAAAGTATCCAGAAGCTCAAAAGCTCTTTTTATCATGGTTTTCCAGTCTACAACCCTGAATGGACCCTTGACTATCTGTTCACCAATAAATATATTTTCAGCAACAGTTAAATTGTTGAGAGTATTTAATTCCTGATAAATCACCCTGATGCCGGAAGCAACTGCTTCTGCAGGCCCCCTGATCTCAAATTTCTGGCCGTCTACAAAAATATCGCCGGAATCTTTTATATAATTTCCGGCTAAAATTTTTATAAGGGTTGATTTTCCGGCACCGTTTTCACCAAGGATACCAAGGACTTCACCTTTGTTTAGGTCTATTGAAACATTATCAAGCGCCACTACACCCGGGAATGTTTTAGTAATATTCTCCATACGCAAAACAACCCCATTATTTTCTGACACAATATCACCACCCTTATAATAAAATTGAGGAGGCTAAACATTTATATTAGCCCCCTCAATTTTTAATAGTTTTAACTCATCTTATGAATTAGCAAACATCTTATTTGGTTAACATTTCAGGATAATAATCCTTCATGTTGTCCATTGATATAACTACATTTTCAACATACATAAACGGTGGTACAACTTCACCTTTCATCAACGCTACTGAAGCTGGAACAAGGTATTCGCCGTATCTTTCAGGGAAATATGCAATGGAGGCTTTAACAAGGCCGTCAACAATCTGTTGGTTTGCTGTCTCGTCAGCGCCCTGTGTGATTACGATCCATTTTTCAGGATCCCATCTGCCTGCAGTCTGGATAGCTGAAATAATACCGCTCATTGTCTGTGCATTGATTGATGTCAAAACACAATTTTTTGCGTTAGGAATTGTTGCAAGTACATCAGTCATGGATTTATTAGCCTGTTCTGCTTCACCTGCGCCACCATCAGCTCTGACGGTCTTGGGATCGATAACTTCAGCGCCGTACTTGTCAACAAATGCCTGGTAAAAACCTTCTGAACGAAGCATTAATACTTCACCTGCGGCAGGCATCTGCATGAGGATGATGTTATCAATCTTATCAATACCACCCATGTCTTCGACCCGTTTTATTGCTTCTTCACCTGCTAAATAAGCGACTTTAAAGTTGTTTACACCCATAAATGGAGCGCCCGGAGTAGGAACGTCAACTGCAATAATAGGAATATTTGCCTGGCCGAATTTGATGGAAATAATGCTGTTAACTTTTGAATCAAACTGGAAGTTTATAAGGACATTTGGATTTTTAGCAAGCATGATGTCGGCATTTTTTAGCCCTATAGTTGCATCATACTGGTTGTCTGCATAATAAAGGCTTGCAGGGTCTCCACCGGCAAGTACCCACTGATCCTGGACGTTTTTCCATACTGCTTCACAGAATGTGATACCGCCCATAATGTTTGTGAATGCAAGAGTTTGTCCTGCAGCAGGTGCATCAGGGTATGCTTCATTTTTTATTGCTGATGCTCTGAGCAGTTCATAATAATCATATGCGCCTGTCTCAACTGCCGCCGTAGTCTCTGCTGCTGCTGTCTCTGCTGCTACTGCTGTTGTCTCTGCTGCTACTGATTCAAGTGCAGATTCTACTGCTGACTGCACTGCAGACTGTTGGTCAACAGCACATCCTGATAGTGTGATTGATGCTACCAGGAATAATGTGATTGCTGTTGCTATAAGTATTATAGCTTTTTTCATGATACCTCCTTTTGGTAATTAGTTGTAAGTGTTTTTTATAAAAGAAAAGAAAATTTACCTGTCAGTACCTCCTTTATTAAACGATTTATAAAAGACCAACTTTTTTTATTAAAAATTGATTGAAAATATTTAGAAAAACGATTTTCTTAAAGATACCATACTACATTTCTTTTGTCAATATCATTCTGCATATTCATTCTTTAAAATGTCATTCTGGATAGACAGCCTTTGCAATATGTTTAATTTGAATCCTAGATAAGGCCTTTCTTCTTATAATATTCTGTAGCTTCCTTTAATATCCTATCAATTTCCCTGTCCTGTTCTGGAGTTACCAGTATTGGTTTGTAGGTAGCAAGAATTTCCTCGTATCTTGCTTTCGCCTTTTCAAGAACAGTTTTTTTGCCTGAATTAATCCACTCCTGGTATGATGTCTTATCAAATATCTTTGGCATATAATCTTCGGTTTTCCACATGGTTCTTGTCTGTTTAGTATTAAGGAACGTACCGCTTGAGCCAACCTCTTTTATTACATCAAGCCCAATAGTTTCATCACTTACGGTAAAGCCTTCGACAATTCGCCCGATAGTCTTTGCAACGTCATCATCAATGATTGCAAGCACAGGATTATAGGCAAGTTCTGCCGTAACGCCGCCATGAAGGACAATTAAGTTAGCGCCGGAAAGAGCAGAACATGTTGCAAGCGGAAGTTTTTCTGCACCAAGCTGGTAATCAATTGTCTTTGCATTAGAGAATGCTGATCCAGTATTATTTACCGGTATCTTATAGAGCGAATGCCAAATCTGATTAAAAGCCATCTGGTGCAGGGCTATGGCCGCAGTGCCGAAATTTATATCACCTGTTGACATATTCATTGCAGACACAAAATTGTTTGCTATCACTCCGCAGCCTGGTTTTATGCACTGGAGCAAAACGATTATTGCCAGAAGTTCAGCGTTGTGTGAAACAGAAGCACCTGCTATTGTTATCGGGTGAGAACCACCCATAATTGAACCTGAGGCTATATAAATTGGAAAATCAGCTTCAAGATAGTAAAAAGCTGCATTGCATGGATCTTCCGCCAGAGACAGCGGCGCAGCGCCCTCTACACAACCCATAATCTGGGCACCGACTGCCTGGGCGATTTGGGTTTCCCATATGAACGAATCACTTGGTTGCGCCCCCCTGGAAGGCTTTGTAGAAAATCTATGCCTTTGTGCGCATGAAACCGGGCATGACATAACAGGCGGAACACCTTCTATTTCAAAGTAAGGAGTGTATGATGGGAAGACATTAACTGAATCCAGCGAGTCAGATATTAGCACGGCAATATTATTCTGCTCCATTGTCGGCATTGTTACCATTCCGGTATCTATATCTACATATCTTGCTCCTGTTGAATTCATAAAATACAAGGTATTTCCGCCAAGCCTTATACTTTTTCCGGGATCTCTTGCTTTTAAGTAGAAACTTGATGGGGTTTTGGTAATTGCCCATTCAACGAGGCTCGGGGGTATCTTTGCAATCATGGTTTTATAATCAACCCTGCAACCATGCTCTTCAAGAAGTTTTAGCGCCCTATTTGATTCATATTTAAATCCAACCTCATCCAAAACATTTAAAGAAGCTGTATGTATTTGCTCCACCTGGCTATAAGTTAATATTTTTAAAGGTTCAAATTTTCTTTTAAATCCATTTTGCATATTAATCCTCGCATAAATAGTTTTTTAAATAATCTTTTGTATAAATAGTTTTAACCTAAATTTACTGCTCAATTCCCATCAACCTCCTGGCAATCTTTACACCCTCAGGAGCAGTAGCGCCATATCCGTCAGCTCCTATGGAATCTGCAAACTCCTGGTTTATGGGGCTTCCTCCTACAATAACTTTTACCTTGTCTCTGAGGCCGGCAGATTTTAATCCTTCTATTACTTTTTTCTGCTCCATTGCAGTTGTAGTAAGAAGAGCTGACATTGCAAGTATATCTGCATCATGCTCTTTTACAGCAGCAAGAAAATCTTCGCTTTTTACATTTATGCCCAAATCTATTACTTTAAAACCTGCAGCATAAAGAAGTGTTGCT
>JAHILC010000125.1 GCA_018897225.1 Actinomycetota bacterium | reverse complement strand
TGCGAGAGTGGCGGAATTGGCAGACGCGCTAGACTTAGGATCTAGAGGGCTAATCACCTGTAGGGGTTCAAGTCCCCTCTCTCGCACCAGTGAAAGAGGCAGCGAAGCGTAAAAGAAATTAAAAAGGAGTGGATTTATTTTGAGTTATAAGTTAAAAAGCTTGAAAAAGGTTGAAAATAATAAGGTAGTGATAGATCTTGAGATAACTATTAATTATTTAAAGAAGTCGATAAATACTGTATATAAAGACCTCTCACAGAAAGCAAAAATTCCAGGTTTCAGGAAAGGGAAAATACCTTACAACATTATAGATATAAATTTTGGCAAGGAATATGTATTAAATCAAGCTGCCAACATAGCCATTTCTGAGCTTTATCCAAAAATAATAGAAGAATCCAATATAAAACCCATTGATCATCCGAAAGTAAAGATAAGCAACATAAAGGAGGATGAGACGCTTGATTTTGAGGTAACGGTTGAAGTTGAACCCGAAATCAAGCTGCCAAATTATAAAGGCATAGGAGTCAGTGGAATATCCGAACAAGTTACAGAAGATGAAGTCCAAAAACAAATTGATGTCTTGAGAAGCCATTATGCTACACTTGAGCCTGTTGATGAAGGCAGGGAAGCTGTAAAAGGGGATTTTGTTATACTGGATTTTGATGGCAAAATAGATGGCAAGGATTTTGAAGGCGGAAGTGCGCAGGATTATACTCTGGAAATTGGCTCAAAAACTTTATTTGAAGATTTTGAAGGCGCTCTCGTAGGCATGATTAAGAATGAAAAAAAGGATATAAGACTTGCGCTTCCTAAAAATATTGCGAATAAGGAATTTGCAGGCAAAAATGCAGATTTTAGCATTGTCGTAAAAGAAGTTAAAAGAAAAATTCTGCCTAAAGTTGATGAAGAATTTTTAAAGAATTTTGGAGAATATAAAGGGATTGAAGATTTCACAGAATATCTTAGAGGCAAAATTCTTGAGCAGAAACAGAGAATTAGAAGAGAGAGGATGGTTTTTGACATAGTAAATTATCTTGTGGAAAAATCAAATTTTGATGTTCCCGAACCAATGATAAGCAGTCGAATTACCCATATGATGGAAGATTTTGAGAATAAATTAAAAGAGCATAAAATTAACAGGGAAGATTATATCAAGTCATTAAATATTACAGAAGAACAGTTTCAAAACAATTTTAAACAGTCTGCCGTAAGGGAAATCAAAGAATATCTCATCTTTAATGCTCTGGAAAAAGCTGAGGAAAAAAATATAGAGCCTGATGATTCCCAGATTGAAGAAGAGACGAAGAAATTTTTAGCAAATTACGAGAAAGAAGAAGAAAAAAACAAGGTAAGCGATTATCTTAAAAATGATAAGGGCAAAAAAGAGCTGTCAGCAAACCTGCGAAGAAAAAACCTGTTTGATATACTGATTAAGAATGCAAAAATTGTAGAAGTTATAGATAATAAAGAAGAAAGTGATGATAAAAATGTATAATTATTTAATTCCAATGGTTATTGAGCAGACCAACAGAGGCGAAAGGTCATTTGATATTTATTCAAGGCTGCTTCAGGAAAGAATTATTTTTCTTGGCAATGAAATAGAGGACAATATAGCAAATGTGGTAATGGCCCAGATGCTTCACCTGGATGCAGAGGATCCAGAGAAGGACATACAGCTATATATAAATAGTCCCGGAGGCGCAATTACTTCAGCGCTTGCAATTTATGATACAATGCAGTTCATTAAGTCACCGGTCTCATCAATATGTATAGGCCAAGCCGCAAGCGCTGCCGCGGTTCTTCTTCTGGCAGGAGAAAAAGGCAAAAGGTTTGCACTTCCCAACTCAAGAGTTCTGCTGCACCAGCCTTCAGGAGGAGTGCAGGGCACGTCAATGGATGTTGAGATCCAGACCCGGGAAATGGTAAGATTGAGAAAAGTTTTAAATGAAATTATCGCAAAACATACCGGCCAGGATATTAAGAAAATTGCAAAAGATACCGAAAGAGATTTCATATTAAGCGCTGAAGAAGCGAAAGAGTATGGGATTGTCGATGAGGTTATACTTAAGAAATAAGAAAGGATTGATTTAGTTTGTCTCAAAACGAAAATAAAAAAAGTGATTTTTTAAAATGTTCTTTTTGCGGAAAATCTCAACACCAGGTCAGGAAATTAATTGCTGGACCTGGTGTATATATTTGTGATGAATGCATAGATTTATGCAATGAAATAATTGACGAAGAGCTCAAAGAAGAAAAAGAAGTCGATTTCAAAGACCTGCCAAAGCCACACGAGATTTATAATATTTTAAATGAATATGTTGTTGGCCAGGAAAGGGCAAAAAAAATCCTGTCTGTTGCTGTTTATAACCACTACAAAAGGGTAAAATACGGCGACAAGATAACCAAAGATGAAATCGAGTTACAGAAGAGCAATATTCTTTTAATAGGGCCAACCGGATGTGGTAAAACTCTGCTTGCGCAGACACTTGCAAGGATACTCAACGTCCCTTTCTGCATAGCGGATGCTACCGCACTTACTGAAGCAGGCTATGTGGGCGAAGATGTTGAAAACATTCTGCTGAAGCTAATTCAGGCTGCAGACTTTGATATAAAAAGAGCCGAAACAGGAATCATTTATCTTGATGAGGTAGACAAGATCAGTAGAAAATCTGAAAACCCATCAATAACCCGTGATGTTTCTGGTGAGGGAGTGCAGCAAGCGCTTCTCAAGATACTTGAGGGTACCGAAGCCAATGTACCCCCACATGGCGGCAGGAAGCATCCTCACCAGGATTTTATACAAATAAACACTACAAACATTTTATTTATCTGCGGCGGTACTTTTGGAGGTCTTGAAAAAATAATAGAAAAAAGGCTGAACAGAAGCAGCATAGGTTTTACGCCTGAAAAGATACATAAAAAGACAGAAAAGGTTGATGCCATGCTGCCTCAGGTTCTTCCGGAAGACCTGCTAAAGTTTGGCTTGATTCCTGAATTTGTTGGCAGGCTGCCTGTAGTAACTTCCCTTACCAATTTATCCGAGGATGATATGGTCAGAATATTAAATGAACCCAAGAACTCGCTTATTAAGCAATATAAGAAGATATTCAGCATGGATAACGTGGAACTTGTATTTAAAAAAGATGCTCTCAGGTCAATTGCAGAGCTAGCCTTAAAAAGAGGTACAGGAGCCAGAGGACTCAGATCGATTATGGAAGAAATTATGCTGGAAGTAATGTTTGAAATTCCATCACGGCAGGATATCAAAAAATGTGTAATCACAAAAGATGTTGTTGAAAAAAAGATAACACCACTTCTTATAACTGATAACGAGAGTCTGGATTTCTTGGCGGACGAAGAAAAGCTTGCTTAATTATGTTAGACGAACTTTTTGACAAATTACAGGATAAGTATAATCCTGGTGATTTTGAAGGAAAAATATATCAATTTTGGCTTGAAAATAATTATTTTCAAGGAGTGATTGATAATACAAAAAAACCTTTCAGCATTGTAATCCCACCTCCAAATGTTACAGGCTATCTTCATGTCGGACATGCTTTAAACAACACTCTTCAGGATGTAGTTATCAGGTATAAAAGAATGAGGGGTTTTTCTGCTTGCTGGATACCTGGTACTGATCATGCTGGAATTGCCACCCAGAATGTTGTTGAAAAAGAGCTCAATAAAGCTGGAATTACAAGATTTCAGCTTGGCAGGGGCAAGTTTGTGGATAAAGTATGGGAGTGGAGAAATCAGTATGGCAGCAGGATAATATCACAACTAAAATCTCTTGGAAGCTCCTGTGACTGGAGCAGGCTGAGGTTTACATTTGATGATGATTATATCCGGGCAGTAAACAAGGAATTTGTTGCCCTTTTTCATGCAGGACTTCTACATAGGGGCAATTATATTGTTAACTGGTGTCCAAGATGTTTAACCGCAATTTCAGATATCGAAGTGGAACATAGTGATAAAAAAGGCAGCCTTTGGGATATCAAATACCCTTTGATTGATACGGAAACTGGAAAGCCCAGTACCTCTGAATTTATTGTAGTCTCCACAACAAGACCCGAAACAATGCTTGGCGACAGTGCAGTTGCAGTAAATCCAAAAGATAAACGCTATAAGAATTATGTAGGACGATTTGTGCTACTGCCTCTTATGGAAAGAAAAATTCCAATACTTGCAGATGATTATGTTGACATGAATTTTGGCACGGGTGCGGTAAAGGTAACTCCTTCGCATGACCCTAATGATTTTGAAATCGGAAAACGCCATAAGCTCCAAGAAATAAATATAATGACAGATTCGGCAGTGATGAATGCCAGCGCTGGCA
>JAHILC010000124.1 GCA_018897225.1 Actinomycetota bacterium | reverse complement strand
TGAAATTTCAAAAAAATCCCCAGGATTTGATCCTGTTTTTTTTAATACCTCTGAAGGAATGGTAATTGTCTTTCTCTGACTTAATTGCCTTACCAAATTTGATTACCCCCTGTAAATTAATAAAATATTTATTACTTCTTTTCTGTTTTACAGAATTTCTGTATTTCTGCATAAATTTTAATAAATTTTTATTTTATTGTCAATAAAATTTATGAGAATTTGCTTTTGGAATCCCCATGTATAAATATGGTATCCCCCGGGGTATTTGCCTGCTACTGGTAATGCATTTGACAATTTTTTAACCTTTTATTTTTTTGAGAATTTTATCAAATACATTGAAGCAATAAGTGCAATACTCTTCATTTTTACTGCCATCCGCATTTGTACCAAAATCTTCTGGTTTCATCATCGGCATACTGCAACTTTGACAAAATGGTGTGTTCTGGTTAATCTCTTCCATTTTTTTTCCTTTCTAAGCCAATAATTATTTACTGAATCTCATTTTAAATCCCTTTGCAATTACCTTTTTTCTATTTTAATTGTTATCATATTGGATAACCTATTTTCTCTTAAGAGATGTTTTATATAAAATTTTTATTCTTTAAACTTATTTTTTTAAATATATTAATTTGGAATAATTAATAAGGAGATTAACATAGCTGATAATAATGGCAGCAAACAGGATTTCTATTTCATAGATACCCACGCTCACCTTGATATGTTGAAAAAAATGACACCGGACTTTGCTGTCAAGGAATCGCTGCGGGAAAATGTAAAATTCATCATAAATGTTGGCTCAAGCTTGGAAGGAAGCAAAAAATCACTGGAATATTCAAGACTGTACAATAATGTTTTTGCTTCTGTCGGTGTTCACCCACACGACGCAGGGGATTTTAAAGATAAAGATCTGGCAGCTCTTGAGGCATTGGTCAAGCGCGATGGCATCAGCAACAATAATAGGAACAAGAAAATAGTCGCAATCGGTGAAACAGGCTTTGATTATTTCAGGAATTTAAGCCCTAAAAAAGACCAGATAAAAGCGTTTATCAGCCAGATAGAACTTGCCCTGAAATGCAACCTTCCATTGATAGTTCACGACAGGGATGCCCATGCAGATATCTTGAAAATACTTGGCAGCTATTCTTCGGGTAAGAGCAAAAAATTAAAAGCTGTAGTTCATTGCTTTTCAGGTAGTACGGATTTTGCTTTTAAATGCCTGGAATTGGGATTGTTTATATCTTTTACGGGAATAATAACATTTCCAAATGCAAAAAGCCTGGGCGAGACCGTAAAAGAAGTTCCAATTGATAAAATTTTCATAGAAACAGACGCTCCTTTTCTTGCACCTCAGGAAAAAAGAGGTCAGGAAAACTACCCTGGTTTCGTAAAATATGTAGCTTATAAAATTGCTGAGTTAAAAAATATGAGCATTGCCGAGGTTGCGATAATCACTTCAAAAAATGCGGAGATTTTTTTTTCTTTAGTTTAAGAAAATAACCTGAAAGCTATTTGTAAAAAAGAAATTATAACGATTAACAAAAAAATATGAATTCTTCCAAACCAGATAAATCCCGTAAAACATACATAAGCTCTCCTTCAAAAACTGCAGAAATTCTTACCTTGCACAACATAAGATTAAAAAAAAGTTTAGGGCAGAATTTTTTAATTGATACAAATATTTTAAAAAAGATTGCCCGAACTGCTGAGCTAAAACCCGAGGATATTGTTCTCGAAATAGGTTCCGGTATCGGATCGCTCACAGAGATCATGCTCCCACAGGTAAAAAAAATAATATGTATAGAGGTTGATAACCGCATGGTCCAGGTGTTGAAGGAGATTTTCCAGTCCTGGCTTTCTTCTCAAATTGACCTTATAGAATCTGATGCCATGAAACTGGATTATAGGGAATTAATAATCAGAACTGGCGCCACTAAAGTTGTTTCAAATCTTCCATATAAAATAGCAGCGCCGCTTATACCAAAAATAATGCTTGAAGCTCCTGAAATAGAGCATTACTGCCTTACAATCCAGAAAGATATTGCTGACAGGCTTACAGCAAAAAAAGGGGATA
>JAHILC010000123.1 GCA_018897225.1 Actinomycetota bacterium | reverse complement strand
TCTCAAAATAAAGTTTTATAAAATTTAAATGAACTACACATCTTAATCTTTTAATAAATATACTTCTATTTCAGTATTTTTTTCTATATTTCCTATTTCTTCAGGGAAAACAGCCAGCCCGTCTGCTTCTGCCATTGACATCAGTATCCCGGAACCTTGCATCCCGGTTGATTTAAAGTACGTCTCATCTTCAACTTTCTCTATTTTTACCCTGATAAAATCCGTTCTTCCTTCTTTGTGCTTGAAATCATAAAATGCTCTTGCAGTGATTGTATCTCTAAGAAGTTTTTTATCCCCCATAATTTTCTTTATGAGAGGCCTTACGTAAAGCTCAAAGCAAACCATAACAGACACAGGGTTCCCCGGAAGCGCGAAGATGAACTTATCCTTATAAGTTAAAAAGGCCATAGGTTTGCCTGGCCTCTGGTTAACTCTCCAGAAAACAAATTCTGCGTCTAATTCATCCAGAATTTCCTTAACAAAATCATAGTCTCCAACAGATACTCCCCCGGTGAGCAGTAAAATATCACAATCACTTAAAGTCTCGCGTATTTTTTTCTTCAATATTTCTTTATCGTCCCTTACAATACCGTATCTTTTAGAACAGGCGCCTGCTTCTTTTATCTGGGCAGATAAGGAATAGCTGTTGCTGTCTCTTACTTTGCCGGTTTCCAGTTTTTCATGTATTTCTACAAGTTCGCTCCCGGTGGCAAGTATTCCAACTGTTGGGGGGAAATTAACTAAAATCTCACTTCTGCCAATGGAAGCCATTACCCCAATATCACCAGGGAAAATTTTCTTGCCTTTCTTAATAACGATATCACCTTTTTTGATATCTTCACCCTTGTATCTTACATTTTCACCTTGCTTGCATTCCCTGAAAATCAACACATCTTTTCCCTCTTTTATTGCATCTTCTTTCATTACAACGCAATCACTTCCTTCAGAAATGGGGGCTCCAGTCATTATCTGGACACAATAGCCTGATTCCAGCTTGTTTTCAGGAATTTTTCCTGCCGGCAAGTCTTGCTTGATAAGCTTAAGTTTTATAGGATAATTTTTATCCGCGCCTACTATATCAACAGCTTTAACTGCAAAACCATCCATTGCAGAATTATCATATGCAGGGATAAAATCTTCAGATACCATATTTTCAGCAAGCGCCAGCCCAAGACTATCCAACAAAGATACCTTTTTTATTTTATGTTTTACCGAGCAGCTAAGGACTTTTCCCCGAGCCTCTTTTACTGAAAGCATTTTATCTTGACCACCTTCTCTTTGAAGTTACGTTCCGAAATATAATCTAAAATATTTTTGTCCTTAATCATAAAATCAGGCGAAATCTCGCTGAGTGGAATAAGAACAAAATTTCTTTCAAAAATTTTTGGATGCGGCAGTGCCAATAAATCAGAATCTATCTTTAACTCGTCAAAAGTTAATATGTCTACGTCTATTGTCCTTGGCCCATATCTGGCATAAGTTGATTTTCTTCCCATATCAAATTCTATCTTTTTGGCATAACCTAAAAGCTCAAAAGCGCTGTAAGCGCTTTTAATGGCTGCCTTTAATACAATGTTGTAAAAGTACTCCTGATTCTCCACATACATTGGCTCCGTCTCATAAATGGAAGAAATAGAAATGATATCCAGATTTTGATTAGACTTAAGTTTTTTTACTGCATCCCTTAAATTCTTTTCCCTGTCACCAAGATTGGATCCAAGAGATAAAAATACAATTGATTTTTTACTTGTCTTAGGTTCATATTCACGGCTGTTTGGATTTCTTTCTAATTCAAGCTCGACTCCAACCGACCCGATGCTTTCCTTTATTGGAGGAGAGATTTTTTCAATCCTTACTTTTACTTTTAATATAAGTGGCGAATAAGAAATTATTTTTTCTGCAAGAACTTCCGAAAAAGTCTCAAGCAGGTTAAACCTGTTGTTAGAATTTATTTCTTTAATCAGGGTAATGATTTCAGAATAGTTAACTGTATCCAAAATATTATCCTGGTAAAACCCATCTTTTTCAAAGCTATCTTTAGCAATGTCAATGCTTATATTAAAAAGAAAGTTCTGGCCGCTGGTTTTCTCTTCCTGCTTTACGCCATGATAGCCAAATAATTTCAGGTCTTTTATCTTTATCTTAAACATCTCTTATTGCCTTTGCAATTTTTAACGCACGCAAGGTTTCTTTTATGTCATGTACTCTTAATATGCTTGCCCCGCTCAGAAATACATATACTGCAGCCGCAATGCTTCCTTCAAGCCTCTCTTCAGCAGACAGTCCACCAAGCAAATTTCCGATGAAAAACTTCCTCGAGACCCCTGCAAGAACCGGGTATCCCATTTCATTAAATTCACAAAACCTGGATAATATTTCAAGATTGTGTTCAACTTTCTTTCCAAAACCAATGCCCGGGTCAACTATAATTTTTTCTTTTTCAATACCAGCTTCAACAGCTTTTAGTGTCCTTTCACATAAATAATCATAGACTTCGTCTACAACATCGCTATAGGTAGGATTTTCCTGCATATTTTCAGGATTTCCCTGCATGTGCATGATTATTATTGAGGATTTTGATTGGAAAGCCAATTCCATCATTTTATTATCGCCAGATAGCCCGCTAATGTCGTTGATTATAGCAGCTCCAGCATTAATTGCCCTTTTGGCAACTTCAGATCTGCAGGTGTCGATTGAGATTGGAGTTTTTTTAGAATTTTTTGCGACATGCTCGATTACCGGAATTGTTCTGCTCAATTCTTCATCCAGGCTGACTGGTTTTGAACCAGGTCTGGTTGACATTCCGCCCACATCTATTATATGAGCTCCCTGCTCAATAATTTCTTCCGCTCTTCTGAAAGCGCTGCTCTTTTCAAAATATTGCCCCCCATCATAAAAAGAATCAGGAGTAACATTAAGGATGCCCATGATAAGAGCGCCTTCCTGGTCTATGTTAAAATCTA
>JAHILC010000122.1 GCA_018897225.1 Actinomycetota bacterium | reverse complement strand
TTCAGCAACAGGGTCTATCGGTTCTCCAATAAAAACATGAACTTTCCTGAAAGTATTCATTAAAAGGGACATCATCCCTTCAGCAACAGGGTGTCTCCCCAGCCATGTGTTTTCCCCAGGACCTTTACTGAGGTTATGGAGATAAACTGGAATAATCGGCAGTTTTGTCTTATAGCTAAGATAAGCTGTGCCTCCACGAAATTTTCCAAACTTATCATGCTTATACAAGTCACCCTCCGGAAATATTCCAAAAAATACTTTTTTATTGCCGGAAATTGAAAAAAGTTCCTTAAAGCTTTTTACATTTTTATTGAACTGTTCCTTGAAAATGGGGATGCTGTTTAGAAATTTTCTAAAAAAGAATGAAGTAAACCTGTTAGAAAATCTTTCGCTGTCTGTGACAAAGATTATTTTTTTTCTTAAAGCGCCCAGCACAATTAAGGGGTCTGCACCTGTCGTATGGTTGAATGCAAAAATTGCAGATTTATTGAAAGGTATTTTTTTAGGGTTAATAACTCTTATCCAGACAAAAAGTCTGTAAAAGTTTATTATTAAAATCCTCGGCAGATTATAAAATCCATTTGAGATTTTACCGCCTATTATTTTTAGCTTGCCCATCGTAATAAACCATCTAAAATAATAAATTAAATACCTCAATCTTTATTGCTCTCTGGTTTACTCTGGACTTTCGCAATTTAATCTATTTATAACACAAATCAGAGCAAATAGCCAATTTTTGAGAAGTTCTGCGTCAGTTACAAATTAAAAACCCACCAGTATAGACGGTTTATATATGCTTAATGTTTTAAATGCCGTCAGGTTTGGTTGTATTAATTAATTTAAAAGTATTATTGATATTGTCATAATGGGTCCCTCTCCAGTAATACTTATCGCATTTTGGGCAATGCAGAAAATCTTTATGTGTCTTATAAACATAAGGGGGTACTTTATCTTTCAGGTTTTCTTTTTGAGCTTTTGATAATTCTGTATTGCATTCAAGACACCTGATTAGATTTGGTTTTAAAGGGATTCTAAGGTCATTTTTAATTTGTTTGAGTTGCTTTATAACTCTGTCATCCATGATGAATACTGATTTTATTGAATTATTCTTGAAAGGTTTTCTCAGCAGCATTAACGAATCACGGGTCAGCACAATTCTTCCTTCGCTTTTTGCTATTTTTAATATTTCATCATCACTGATGTTGTTAATGTACAGGACATCGTTGCCAGCCATGCGCAAGTATCTTGCCAGCTTTCCCACCATGATATCTGCTATGAATTTCATTTCTTGTATAATAATTTTAGAAACATTTTAACATATTTCCCGGCAAGTATCAAATAACTTTAATTATTATTTTGACAAATATAGTCATGTATAGTAATATGTAACTATGAAATTATCTGATTATGCTAAAAATTTAGGTATTAGCTATAGAACTGCGTGGAGATATTTTAAGCAGGGCAAATTGGACGCATATCAAACTCATACCGGAACTATTATTATTAAGAAAGATATTGAAAAAAACAATATGTTAAAAGTAGCTATTTATTGCAGGGTGTCATCTTCTGAAAATAGAGATAATTTAGAAAGGCAAAAACAAAGGCTGCTTAATTATTGCAGCGCAAAAGGATATAGGGTTAATAAAGTTATAACAGAAATAGGTTCTGGGATAAATGACACGAGAAAACAATGGTTGAGTTTGTTGAAAGACAAGCAAATAAATTTAATTGTGATAGAGTATAAAGACAGATTTACAAGATTTGGATTTAGCGCAATGGAACTATTATTGGAAAATGAAAATAGAAAGATAGAAATTATAAATGAAGCAGAGGACGGAAAAGAAGATTTAATGCAGGATTTTATTTCAATAATAACTTCCTTTTGTGCCAGGATATATGGCTTGAGGAGAAGTAAAGAAAAACTTAAAAAAATTATCAAGGAATTAAAAGATGAAAAGAAGTCTTAAATTCAGTTTAAAGTTTGCAAATATTGAAAAACAAAAGTCTTTGGGAAAATTATTTATTGAATACAGAAAAATTGTCAATCTCTTTCTTTTAGAACTTTTTAGTAAAAACAATTTATCGGAAAATTATCTTAAATCACTTGATTGCCAGTTATCTTATCGTTACAAACAATGCGCAAAAAGACAAGCATCTAAAATATTCAAATCCTGGTGCAGGAATAAGAAAAAAGGCGAAAAGCCCATATTTGATGGTTCAATGATTTTAGATGAAAGATTTATTGAAGTGCAAAAAGGTAAAAATTCTTTTGATTATTGGGTCAAAATTGCTACTTTGGACAAAGGGAAACCAATAATTGTTCCTTTTAGATCCTATAATTATGCCAATGATTATTTCACGAAGTGGAAACTTGATAAAGGCGGCAGACTTGTAAAAAACGCAAATAGTTGGTTTTTAATCTTAACTTTTGAAAAAGAAACTCTTGCAAAGAAAGAAACAGGTAAGATTATCGGAATAGACATAGGAGTTAAAAAGCTCATTGTTGATAGTAACGGGAAAGAATATGGGAAAGATATTGAAAAATTAATGGATAAAATTCAGAGGAAACAGCAAAATTCAAAAGCGTTCAAAAGAGCGTTAAAAGAAAGAGACTATTACATCAATAAGACAGTTAAAGAACTTCCTTTAAAGGAAACAAAAACCATAGTAATGGAGAACATTGGCGACATTAAAAGAAATACAAAAAAAGAAAAGAGACTAAGGAAAGAATTTAGAAGTAAGTTCCAAAGATGGACTTATCCCAAGTTGATGTGCAGGATAAGACAATTAGCAGAAGCAAATGGCGTCCATTGCCTGCTGATATCACCTGCCTACACCAGTCAAACCTGCCTAAAGTGCGGGTTTGTCCACAAGCTAAACAGGAACGGTGAGATATTTGAGTGTAGAAATTGTGGCTATGCGGCAGATGCGGACTGGAATGCATCTTTGAATATCTTGAATCTTGGAATAGCCCAGCAGGCTATGGTCGCTGGAAGCATGAAAATTAATAATGTGGACAAATGTCCATTAAATTAATAACTATATTGAACTTCTTGTTACTATTGACATAATTGATAAAATATAAAAGCTGTAAAAAATATTTGCAAAGGAATATACTTTTAAATTTGTCAGATAAAAGCATGGATAATAAAAAAACAAAAAACACAAAATATAAGCTATTTGATGATTATAAAGATAAGATAAAGAAGGATTTAATAGATCTCAAGGTCATCTATACTGACCTTGATGGAACTCTCTTCAACGACCAGGGATGCATCATAAAAGACTGCGAAGGTAATTTTTATTTTGAAGTAGTCAAACTTTTTGAAAGAATTGCAAAAAAGAACTGGGATATTGTTCTGGTTTCAGGCAGGAACAAGCTGCAATTAAGATATAATTCAATGCTGGTTGGAGTAAAGAATTACATAACTGAGCTGGGTAGCGAGCTTGTCCATAATCTTGGCGAGAAGGTTTATGTAACATTTGATAATGAAAAATACAATTACGAAATTACTAAATGCGGAAAAGACCTTGTAAATATTATAAGAATCCTTAAGGAAGCATTTCCCAATAAAATTGACAGCAATCTTGATTGGAGTATAGACAGGACTTTTAATGCCCTGTTTTTTGGTGATGTAGATCTTGAAAAAGCCAACGGAATCCTAAAAGATGAAGGTTATGGGGGCCTGGCGCTTGTTGATAATGGTTTTTCAAAACTTGTAAAGTTAAGTCTGGATGTCGAGCATTTGCGAATTTACAATTTGATGCCAAGGGGAGTTGATAAATCTTCGGCAATAAAGCTTGATAAGAAATTAAGAAACTTCAAAGACGAGAATTGCATAGCTCTCGGAGATTCAATTGAGGATTTAAAAATGGCATCAGCAGTTAAATACTTTTTCTTGATGTGGGATGCTATTGAGAGAGATGGCGATATCCTTAACTCCTTGTGTAATTTTGATAATGTATTTGTTACAGAACACAGGATGAATCGTGGCTGGGCAGAGGTAATGAAATACCTTGTAGATTAGATTAAATACCTTGCGCAATAGTGGTTATAAAATTATAATATTTTTGGTAGTTGAAAAACGATATAGCAGTATTTTCATATGAAACGATACTGTTAGAATGAAAAAAATATCTGTTGGATTTATAAAAAATTAAGCATAAGAAAAGTGATCTAAAATGAGTAAAAGAAATCATGGGAATTATTTTAGCGGGAGGTTTTGCAAAGATATTTTAATAATAAGCACGATTGCAGCTTTTTGCGGGTTTGTAATCGGTTTGATCTTTGCTCCTCAAACAGGAAGAAATTTTAGAAAAAATCTTGTCGCTAAGGCAAAAGACGTTATTGATAGAGGAAAATTTGCTGTTGTTGAGGCCAGGGTAAAAGCAGAGGAGCTGCTGGAAAAAAGCAAGGAGAAAGTAGAAGAAGTATCAGCAAAATTGACTGGTGGGAAAGAAGCAGAATAAGCACAAAAAAGAGCCCCAGTTTTTGTTGACATCAGTTTTTTACTATAGTAAACTTACCGTTTGCATATTTTATGCAGTTTAACAGCTCATTGAATAAATAAGGGCCGTTAGCTCAGCAGGTAGAGCACCGGACTTTTAATCCGGGTGTCGAAGGTTCGATCCCTTCACGGCTCACCATTTGTTGCCCTAGGCTCATTGAGTATTTTTTCGCGGCCCGTTCGTCTAGGGGTTAGGACAGCAGATTTTCAATCTGCCAGCAGGAGTTCGATTCTCCTACGGGCTACCAAATGGGCGATTAGCTCAGCTGGGAGAGCATCTGCCTTACAAGCAGAGGGTCGTAGGTTCGATCCCTACATCGCCCACCATTAAATTTGATACAAAAATATAATAAAATTTTTGTATTGGAACGGAGCTGTCGTCTAGCGGTTTAGGACACGTGCCTGTCACGCACGAGGTCGCGGGTTCGAATCCCGTCAGCTCCGCCATATTAATAGT
>JAHILC010000121.1 GCA_018897225.1 Actinomycetota bacterium | reverse complement strand
CCAATCGGGACAACATCTTCTTTAATAATGTTAAATGTATATCCTGCTTCCTCATACACTTTTTCAACATTTTTATATGAGAGGTCCATATATTCATTAAGTGACAAAAAAGCTGCAGAAGAATCACCCGTGATATTAAAAGTACTTACATTACCACCTGAAGCAGCCGTTTCTGTATCATATCCCCAGAATAAAAAAGTAGATAGACTTGCTTCCACTTGTTCGGCCAATTGCTCCTGACCCATCTCTTTAAGGTTTTTAATTATAGGGTCGAGCTCATCTTTTCTACCGCCTTCCCATCCTTCCGGCAGAGATAATTCAAAATTGCTTCCAATGAACTCAGTTATGGTAGGTTGTGCTGCTGCTGCTGTTGTGCAGCCCACCCCAACTAAAACCATTGATGATGTAATGATAATTACAATTAATATTAATAAAAACCTTTTCATAACCTTCTCCTCGTTTTTTTAAACCCTTATTTTATATGGGATATATTATATCAATTTTAATTACACTTGTTAGTCCTATTTACAATTAAAATGCTCTTTATCTTTAGTAATTTGTTCTGTCCTATTTCATTCTGCAATAAATATGCTGTTCTAAAAACCATTGATATAACTCAGGATTATTATAGATTTGCGTCCAGCAATCATGTTCATATCCCTTCTATTTAATAATTATGCAGCAATTTCAAACAGATCAAATGTATATGGAAGTTTTCCAGTCACATAAACAACTAGTACAGGGTCAGATGTGCTCTATCAGGCATAGTATTTTCGTGTTTACTTTTATTTATATCCAACCCCTTACCACCTGTAACGAGTATCAAGCTAGCCTCCCTCATAAATAATTATCTCTAGAGTCAACAGCCAATGGCATCTAACGTGTTATGTGCCGTTTTGATACAACCTGAAATTATTCTTTTCTCACTCTCATAAATTCATTGGCTTTTATTTGAAACTCGTAATCTGTTTTCTCAATAATTACTTTATAATTTTTATTTTCAAAATATTCAATTACTTGAGAATTTATCAATTGGATCAATAGATGTTACTTTGAAGCCCATTTCCTTCATTTCAACATTAAAACTTGCTGGTCCATCACCACAACCTAATATTTTTAATCTTAAATCTGGCTTAGTTAATCCAAACATCTTTTTATATTCATTAAAAGATCTACCCCAAGGCATTATTGAGCTGAAATTAATTCCCATCCTAAAACTCCTATTTAGTGGCAAAATGGTGTACAACGTCTCTGATACTCGCGATGTCACTGCAAAGTGATATGTGTGAAGGTGCGTACGAACCGTAGCCGTTAGTATCATGTTATCTGCTGTTTCGCGCTTATTCAAATAATCTTTCTATGGCTTGTGGCAATTCTGCAAAACTACTAATTTCAAAATCAGCAGAAATATCATCATTCGATGCTTCTCGGACAAACCTGATTGTTTTAATACCTATTTCAGATGCTGGACTGAGATTTTTGGCTCTGTCATCAACAAAAACACAGCCTGAAGGAGACGATTGAATTCTATCCAATAGAATATTGTAGATCCTTTTGTCAGGTTTTTGATAACCTACTTCTCCGCTTATAATAATAATTTTAAATAACCTATTTAAATCGAATTTAGCACGTAAATAGTTGGACCATTCTTTCACATCATTAGACAATATTGCTAGAGAATAATTCTGTGTTAATGTTTTTGTGACCTCCACAAATTCAGGATCTATTCTCAAACATGTATCAAGATAATCTCTTTCAATTTCCGGATACTTGCTACCAAAACCCAACTCATTCCAAAAATCAAATGATGAAATCTCACCCAGACTTGCTTTCAAATACATTTCATTGATTTTTTCTGCCGAAATCATATCGTTTCTTTTTTGAATATATGGCACAAGCAAATCATTTGTATCATCGCCAACTTCAAAAATAACGCCCATTACATCTAAAATAACCCATTTTGTTGACATCTAAATCTTCCTACTAAGTACAAAATTAAAGCGAGAACAACCAAACATAACGTTTAGTTTTTTTGTTGTTGTTTATTGGGGAGTAATTTAAATTTATAACTTTGCATATCTCTACTATAGTTACTTCATCATCCAACTGGATGGCGCAAATATCCAACAACGATTCCCGGATGGTTTCTTCAGAAAGGGGATATCCTCGCAGGGTTGCATCCATATCCATAGTTGTTCTGCTGTTGATCCCAACCAGTGAAGCAATCAGCATTCCCCCCCTTAAGAATGACCGTATCTTTGTATTTTGAGATTGAGATTCTTTCCAATAAACGTTCCAGCATGAAATTCTGCAACACGGCTTGAGCGGGTACATGATTTTTGAGAGCCAGGTTTCTTATTTTGGCTTTTAGCTGCATTGCTTTACTCATAAGAGAACCTCGATAGTTTCCCTGACGATTTTTTGGATTCTGAATAGCTTGGCATAGCTATAGAGTAGATCAATATTTTTTTCTTTCTTACTCACATACCGTTTCAATGACTCGTTAATGAATTGGACATCGATCTGGTTCCTGTTCCGCAATAAATCACAGATCGTTCTTTCGAGGTTAAAGGTTTTGATCTCATTCCCATGCGGCGATTTCATTGTGATCAGCCCTAATAGGTATAAACCACGCTTTACAAAATATACTTTAGCGCCACTCGCTTTCAGTGGTGTTGCATTATACCCAGCCGGGACAGTCACAGAATAAAAGAGCGGTGTCCGATCGGTGAGTTCTAAAAGGTAAAGGGCCGTTTCATGGGAGAAGATCGCTCCTTTAAACCTTGCCTGAATACTAACCATCTCATCAATCATATAATTGGCGGCTGAATAGACTCCTCTGGAAATCCGCTGAATCTCGCCAGTCTTTACCAAAATAGAAAGATAGGTTCTTGGAATTCCATATTTCGCCAGATCAGAGGTTAATAGAATTCCATTCTGATTTCTTAAGATATCTCGAATTTTATCAATTGGATTCGCTTTGTTTTTTACAACCATGCTTATATTATACGTCTAATAAGCATGGTTGTAAAGAATTTCCTTTTTCCGTAAGTAAACATACGAATGAAATATATAAGTGACCAAAAGCCCGCACCAAAGGTGCGCTAAGCTCACATATAATATGGGTGCCGTATAATTGTATTATGAGAACAGCAGAACCCGGCACTTCATTCCATAAATCCGTTCCCTTATTCCCCTATAGTTCGGCAACATTATGCAAATTAAGCATTTGAAACTTGCATTTTTATCTCGAGTATCCACACACTCCTGTGCGTGGTGAGTTAACAACCGGAAGGAACATTTCCTCCCCACATTCGTGAGTTTTCATACATTCATCACATAACCATGCCTTAGCACCTTCATAATAGCATATACTGCAAACCTGTGTTGCTTCTTTTTCACATTCTGCACAT
>JAHILC010000120.1 GCA_018897225.1 Actinomycetota bacterium | reverse complement strand
AGCACTCTAAGGACAAATAAGAGCGGGCTTGTAAAATTCAGGTTTACCATAGAAATAAGCAATAAATATATATTAAAAGACATATTAAATAATTTAAAACAAATAGAGTCGGTTTACGACGTTTACAGAGTTTTACCTAGAAAGCAAAGTTAAAAAAAGTGGCAGCAAAACAGAAAGTGAAGAGGCTGGTTCTTGGCCAGTTTGCAGTAAACTGTTACATATTGGCAGCTGGCAACGCCAACATAATTATTGATGCAGGCGCAGAACCGGAAATAATTGAAAGCTATTTAAAAGCTGAAAAAATTAATCCTGACTTTTTGCTTAATACCCACGGGCATTATGACCATATTGGAGCTGTTGGCCAAATTGTGTCAAATCACAAAATACCTTTTTATATACACAAATCCGAAGAATTTTTAATTACAGATCAAGAGAAAAATTTGTCTTCTTTTTTTGAAATAAAAGGATTAATATTAAAAACCTATAACTTGATAGATGATAAAAATTTTAGTTTTTTTGATAAATATGGGTTAAGGATTATACATACACCGGGGCACACACCCGGAAGCATAATTATTGCATACCAGGATTTATTGTTTACAGGAGACTTGCTTTTTAAGGGCTCAATTGGAAGAACGGATCTTCCGGGAGGTGATAGCGATATAATAAAAAAATCGCTTGCTTCATTAAAAAGCAGCAAAAGTCTAAACTCTGAGTTTAAGGTTTTACCCGGACATGGGGAGAGCAGCACGCTAAGATACGAATTTAAAAATAACTATTTTTTAACTGACGATTTTTTAAGAGAGGTTGATTAAAATTGATTACAGGTTCACCAAGAGGGACAAGTGATATATTCGGCCAAGACATAGAGTATAGAAATTTTATCATTTCAAAAGCCAAAGAACTATTTAAAATTTTTAATTACAGGGAAATAATAACTCCTGCTTTTGAGCATACTGAAGTTTTTGACAAAAGTATTGGAGACAGCACTGATATTGTTCAGAAAGAGATGTATACTTTCCTTGATAAGAGAGGCAGATCGCTTACACTCAGGCCCGAAGGTACGGCGCCTGTTGTTCGTGCAGTTATTGAGCATAAAATGTATGCGGAGAATCTGCCATTAAAGCTTTATTATATAGAAAACATGTTCAGGTATGAGCGCCCGCAAAAAGGGAGGATGAGAGAATTCTGGCAGCTGGGAGTCGAAGCAATTGGAAGCGGTCAAGCTTTTATTGACGCTGAAGTAATCTGGGTGCTAAACGCGCTTTTTGAAAAACTAAGATTTAAAAATTTAAAGCTTCTTATAAATAGTATAGGGTGCACAAAATGCAGGAAAGAATATATACAAGTATTGAAAAATTATTTATCCCCTAAAAAGGATAAGCTCTGTCCGGACTGCCAGTACAGGCTTGAAAAAAATCCTCTAAGAATATTTGACTGCAAGGTAGACCAGTGCAGACAAGTCATAAAAGATTCACCAAAGATTTATTCATATATATGCGTCGACTGCAGGCAGCATTTTAATCAAGTAACAGATTTTTTAAAGACATTAGGCATAAGCTTCATAATTAAGGAAGACCTGGTCAGGGGGTTTGATTATTATACCCGAACCATTTTTGAAATAATATCGGAGGACTTAAAAAGTGTCCAGAATGCTTTGGGCGGCGGCGGCAGGTATGACAAACTGATAGAGCAGTTTGGCGGTCCGGACATTCCTTCAATAGGATTTGCTGTTGGGCTGGAACGAACTTATATTCTAATGAAGCAGCTTAAATTAAATTTTGTCATCGGCGATAATAAAAAAATAGCTCTCGTAATCCTTATGGATAGGTCGTACCAAAAATACGCACTTTCGCTTATTAAATTCACAAGGGATAACGGTTATGCTTGTGATTTAAGCTATGAAATAAAAAGCATAGGCTCGCAGATTAAATGGGCTGAAAAAAATGCCTATGATTTTGTTATCATTATTGGTGAAGATGAAGTTAAAACTGACTCTTGCACCATTAAAGACATTAAGAAATTTACCCAGTACAAGTTAAGCTGGAAGAATGAGAAGGAGAAAATTTTTAAAATATTTGGTAGTTGAAAGTAGAAGTTAAAAGAATGTCAGACAAGTTTGATTTCAAGAAAAAAATTAATTTTGATATCTATAGAACTGGTTTGCGGACACATATTTGCGGAGAACTAAGGAAAAATCATGAAGGAAGCAATGTTGTATTGTGCGGCTGGGTTAATAAAAGAAGAGACCATGGAAAGCTGATTTTTGTTGATTTGCGTGACTTTTCAGGTGTTATTCAGGTTGTTTTTGATGCAAATTTGAGCCAAGCTTCATATAATTCTGCAAAGGATTTAAGGACAGAATATATCATTGAAATAAGAGGTGAAGTAAAAGTTAGACCAGATGAAACTATAAATAACGATCTTCTTACGGGAGAAGTAGAAATATCCACGCAGGAAATCAGGATTTTAAGCGCTTCTAAAACTCCACCCTTTATGCTTGACGACAGAGCAAAGGTAGATGAAATGACCAAATTGAAATATAGATATGTAGATCTGCGTACCGAAGAGATGCAAAGTAATATGAGATTGCGCCATGAAGTTACAACAGTTACAAGACAATACCTGAATAGTCAAGGGTTCATCGAAGCCGAAACACCGATACTTGCCAAAAGCACCCCCGAAGGCGCACGTGATTTTCTTGTGCCTTCGCGGTTAAATCCAGGCGCTTTTTATGCGCTTCCACAATCACCGCAGCTATTCAAGCAAATATTGATGTTTTCAGGGTTTGACAGGATTTACCAGATTGCCAGGTGCTTCAGGGACGAAGATTTGAGGGCAGACAGGCAGCCTGAATTCACCCAGATCGATCTTGAAATGACATTTGTCAAAGTTGAAGATGTGGTAAATCTTGTTGAAGGCTTGATTTATAAGGTATTCAAAGAGGTAACGGGTGAAGAAATTAAAATTCCATTTGTCCGAATGACCTGGAAGGAAAGCCAGGAGACTTATGGCAGCGACAAACCTGACCTGCGTTTTGATATGAAGCTTAAAGACGTTACAGAGATATCCAGAGACAGCAAGTTCAATATTTTTATAAATGTATTGAATAAAAAAGGTTGCATTAAAAGTATTGTAATTGATGATTATAATGAGTTTACAAGAAAGGATCTGGACGATCTTGTGGATATGGCTAAAAAATATGGTGCAGGCGGTCTTATATGGATAAAAGTTGAAGAAAACCAGGTACTGAATTCGCCAATTTCCAAGTTCCTTTCACCCGGGGAAAGAGAAAATTTAATAAAATTTTTAAAACTTAAAGAAAAAAATCTGGTTCTTATTGTTGCGGATGAATTTATAAAAACTTGCACAACTCTCGGAGCTATAAGGAGCTATCTCGGTTCAAGATTGAACTTAATAGGCGAGGAAGAATTTAAATTTACATGGATTGTTGATTTTCCCTTATTTGAATGGGATGAAAAAGAAAAAAGGCTTTCGCCCACTCACCATCCATTTACCAGGCCAAGTGATGAGACTCTAAAATATTTGAAATCTGACCCGCTTAAATTGAATTCACTTGCTTATGATATTGTTTTGAATGGCAATGAACTTGGCGGCGGATCTATTAGAATTAATAATAGTGAGCTTCAGAAAGGGATATTTAAGCTTCTTGGATTTGACACTAAGAGAATGGAAGAAAATTTTGGATTTTTGCTTAGAGCGCTTGAATACGGCGCTCCACCTCACGGCGGGATAGCTCTGGGACTTGACAGACTAATAATGCTTATTGGAAGGCTTGAAAGCATAAGAGAAGTAATAGCATTTCCAAAGACACAATCAGCAGTGGATATAATGACAGAATCTCCCTCCCCAGTTACAGAACAGCAGCTAAATGAGGTAAATATCAGGCTTGCAAAGTTCAAAAAAGAAACCGAAGAATAGCTTTAGCTCTTTACCAGATGGTATGTCTCTCTGGCAATAATGAGTTCCTCGTTAACTTTTACAATGCAGACAGGCACTCTGGAACTACCGGAAGATATTAATCTTTCACCCGGCGAGTCATTATAATTTATTTCTTTTTCAAGACTTATGCCAAAAACACTTAAATCTGCAAGGATTTTTTCTCTGGTCATAGGAGAATTTTCGCCAATGCCTCCTCCGAAAATAATAAGGTCAACTCCGTCCATAACAGCCACGTAAGCGCCTATATATTTTTTTATCCTGTAACAATAGGATTCAAAAGCCCTGATGCAAACCGGGTCATTTTCCATGACACCTTTTTGAATATTAACGAAATCGGTATATTTTTTTGAAAGGCCAAGTATGCCTGATTTCTTGTTTATTATATTATCTATCTCTTTAGCGCCAATATTTTCCTTATTCATAAGATAGGGTAGTATTGCCGGGTCTATATCTCCGCACCTTGTAGACATTATAAGACCTTCGGTTGGAGTAAATCCCATTGATGTGTCTATACTTATACCGTTTTTAACCGCAGTAATTGAGGAACCTCCTCCGAGCATAAGCACGATTATCTTGATATTTTTTAAATCTTTTCCTATAAGCGCTGCTCCCGTTTCAACCATATAAGTATAGGCTATTCCGTGAAAGCCGTATTTTCTTATGCGGTATTTTTCATAGTATTCATAAGGAATACCATATAGAAATGCATAAGACGGCATATTCTTGTGGAAAATATTGTCAAATACTCCGGTATTTATGGTATCTTTACCAAACACATCAATAGATACTTCCAGCCCGGCCAAGTTCGGAGGATTGTGAAGAGGAGCTAAATCAATGCAATCTCTTAAGGTTTCAACCATTTGATCATTAATTACTACATGGGAGCTTACCTTGTCTCCAACATTTACGATTCTATGGCCCACTGCATAGATTTCTTTCTTGTCTTTTATAACCCCTGTTTTAGAATTAGTTAATTTATCAATTATAAAATTAAGTCCTGCTTTATGATCTGCAATATGTATATCATGCTTATTCTCAGATCCTAATTTTGTTTTGAAGCTGATAAGAGATTTATCAAACCCTATGTTTTCTATCTTGCCGCTTGCAATTACATCCTCATCGGGCATCTTGTAAAGCTTGAATTTTATTGAAGTTGAGCCTGAGTTAATTGTTAGAATGTTCACGTTCAAAAGTATACATTGTTCTGATAAATTTTGACAAGTTAATTTTTAAAAATTTTGAAAAATACTTCCTAAATTGAATAAACCCTAAAATTGTGATAATATAAAAATCAGATACTCTGTTTTTCTCGTAGCTAAAGTTAATTTTTATGCCAACAAATTAACGTAGGAAGCTCAAACTTAGTCTGCGGCATAAACGCCCTTAAATTATGGGACTTATAAAACAGACAGGAGAGCACCCTCTTCGTAAGGGGATGGGCATTAAAAAACTTCTATCGGTTACGAAAAAATGGGGTATCGTTTTATAAAACCTTAAGATAAAACCTTAAGATAAAACCAGATGGATATCAGAAAAACCTATTTAGATTATTTTACTAAAAATGGACACTTGCAAATGCCATCCGCAAGTTTAATTCCTGCAGGCGATCCGAGCGTTCTACTTACTACAGCAGGAATGCAGCAATTCAAGCCTTATTATCTTGGAGTGGAAAAACCACCAAAAAACAGGATTGTTACGGTTCAGAAGTGTTTCAGGACAAGTGACATTGACAGGGTTGGTTATTCAGATCAGCATCTTACTTTTTTTGAAATGCTCGGTAATTTTGCGTTTGCTGACTATTTTAAAAAGGAAGCTATAAATTTTGCAACAGATTTTATCCTAAATATATTAAAAATCCCTATCGAAAAGCTTTCAGTTGGAGTTTTTGCAGGGGAAGGAGAAATCCCTGAAGACAAGGAAGCAACCCAGTTGTGGGTTAAACACGGAATTAGCGAGGGACGAATTTATAAATTTGGCAAAAGTGAAAATTTCTGGGGACCTGCGGGTGACACTGGTCCTTGCGGACCTTGCACTGAAATTTATTATGATTTTGGTAAAGAATATGGCTGCGGCGATAAAAACTGCAATCCTTTATGCGAGTGTGACAGGTTTTTGGAAATTTGGAACCTGGTGTTTACCCAATACAATTTTACTGGAAAAAGTTACGAAGAGCTGCCCAATAAAAATATTGATACAGGAATGGGACTTGAGCGTATAGAAGCAGTCCTTGAAAGAAATCCTTCAGTTTTTAAAACCATCCTTTTTAAGAACATTACTGGCAAGATAGAGGATATTTCCGGTAAAAAATTGACAACTAAAAAAGATAAAAATTTCAGCCTGGAAACAAACAAATGTATAAAGATAATTGCAGACCATAGCAGGGCTGTAAATTTTCTTATCTCTGATGGAGTTGTACCTTCAAATGAAGGAAGAGGATACATTTTAAGAAGGATCATAAGAAGAGCCATAAGATTTGGAAGGCTTCTTGACATAAATGATTACTTCTTAAATGACATAGCTGAAGTAGTAATACAAAATTATTGCCTAAATTACCCCGAACTAAAAGAAAAACGGGAGATGGCATCCAGGATTATAAATGATGAGGAAAAAAGATTTTCAAATACCTTGAAGGAAGGAACGAAAATTTTATCTCAAAAGATAGAAGAGCTGCAGGTTTCAGGAGTGAAGTATCTTGATTCAGAGCTTGCTTTCAGGTTATATGAAACATTTGGTTTTCCTGTAGAGCTAACAGTAGAAATTTTAAAGGAAAATAACCTAAGTATTGATATGCAGAAGTTCAATAAATTTATGAAAGAACATTCTATAAAATCAAAGGAAAAGACAGTTTTTGACAAGAAAATTGATAAAAATCTCGACCTTTACAAGCAGCTTGTAAATCAGTTTGAAGTAAATTTTACTGGTTATCAGGAAAACAAGTCAAGTTCAAAAATAATGAGTATCATCAAATATAGCAAAACTGACATAATGGCCGGCAGCTCTGGCGAAAGTGCGCCAGTCTTAATAGACCGTACTGCCGATGGCGCTTTTACCAATACTTTAATCAAGGGTGAAGAGGGCGAAATAATATTGAAATCCACTCCATTTTACGGCGAGAAGGGCGGAGAAATAGGTGACAGAGGACTTATCAGAATTGAAGGAACATCAAGTGTTTTTATAGTAGAAGATTGCAGGATTCCACTTGAAGGATTTATCATACACAAAGGAAAAGTCAGGGAAGGCAAATTTAACGTAAATGATGAAGTCACGGCGGAAATAGACATCATTCTTAGAAAAAGCATAGCTCGAAATCACACATCCACGCACTTACTTCACTGGGCTTTAAGAATAGTTTTTGGAAAAGAAGTAACACAGGCTGGTTCTTATGTCGCAGACGACAGGTTCAGATTTGACTACAATATAGCATCATCTGGCGATCCTGAAAGCCAAGAAAAAGTGGAAAGAATAATAAATGAAAAAATCCAGAAAGATGATATAGTCAGAATTTTTGAAACTACAAAAGAATATGCCGAAGAAATTGGCGCAATTTCGCTCTTTAATGAAAAATATGGAAAGTTTGTAAGAGTTGTTGAGATTGATAATTACAGCAGGGAATTATGCGGTGGTATTCATGTAAACAGGACAGGCGAGATAGGAGTTCTAAAAATACTTTCAGATTCAAGTATAGGTGCAAACATCAGAAGGATTGAAGCAATAACAGGGATTCACGCATATAATTATTTAGCTGGCCAAGATAAAATTTTAAAGGAAATATCAGCCTTGCTTGAAGTAGAATCTTCACAGGTAAAATCAAAACTTGAAGATTTAAAAATTGCCGCAAGAAAGTTTGAAGAAGATTTAAATATCCTTCATGTAAAAGCATTAAAGAAGGAAATATTATCAAGGTTTGGAATAGATATGATAAATTCCGGCGCTGATGCTGGTGCGTCTGCATCTGCGGGAACTCAAATAGGTGATGAGGTTACTGTTATTGATTTTGATTTTACAAGGTCTGAATTTAAGCTTAAAATTGATGCTCAAACCATGGGTTTAATAGGGGACGAGCTGGTAAATGCATTTAATGGTAAAAATATTTTCCTTATTTTTGGTAATATTATTAGCGCCAAACCAGTTTTAATTCTACAGTCTTCAAAAGACCTTATCCCAAAGGGTATTAATTGTTCAGCTATTGCAAAAGATGCGGGTAAGATCTTAAAAGGCGGTGGCGGAGGAAAGCCGGAATTTGCCCAGGTTGGAGGCTCAGATTCTTCAATGCTTTCAAAAGCTATGGATTACAGCAAAAGTAAAGTTTTGGAAATTTTAAGATGAGATTGTTAGGCCTTGATATAGGTGATAAGAGAATAGGGGTTGCAGTAACCGATAAATTGGAAACTATTGCAAGCCCACTTACAGTTATTGCCAACGACGATAAATTAAAAGAAAATCTAAGTAAAATAATCAAAGATTATGATGTAGGGAAAGTAATTGTTGGACTCCCGTATAATTTAAAAGGCGAACATGGTTTCCAGGCTGAAAAAATAAAAAGCCTGGTTGATGAAGTTTTAAAAGAAATCTGCCCCGAAATTGAATACATTGATGAAAGGTTTACTTCCAAAATTTCATCAGGCATTTTAAAGGCTGAAGGTAAAAAAGTTAAAAAAAGCGCTGGAAATATTGATAAGATATCTGCAGCAGTTATTTTAAATGACTATTTGACAATAAAGAAGAAAAAACATGTTTTTAGGAGTTAAATGAAATTAAAGGGTAATAAAATTATTACCAGTAAAGTAATAAGTTTTTTAAATATAGTTCCTATTAAATTTGTAATGCTTGCAGGTCTGCTAATGGTGTTGATCTTATCATCTTCTCTAATTTCATGCAGCAGCCTCCAGACCCCAAAAGAAGAAAAAACCCTTGAAAAGGGGATAGAGGTTGAAGTTGAAATAAAGGAAGGCATGAGCCTGACTCAAATTGCTGATCTTTTAGCAGAAAAAGGCATAGTTGACGATAGCTTTTTCTTTAAGCTGTATGTCCAGCAACAAGGAAAGGAAAAGAATTTATTGCCTGGAAAATACAATCTCCTGACAGGTTCTGAATATAAGGCAGTGTTAAGTTCCATAACTTCAGAAGCTCCCGAAGTAACTTACAAAATTGTAATACCCGAAGGATTTACAGTTAGCCAAACGCTCGATAGAATAGCGCAGGAAATACCATTTATAAAAAGGGCTGACCTGGATAAGGCAGTTGATATAAGCAATTACAATTATGAATTTTTTAAAGACGTTACAAGTCTTGAAGGATTCTTATTTCCAAAGACATACGAAGTGACAATTAATTACACTGCGCAGAACATAATAGAAATGCTT
>JAHILC010000119.1 GCA_018897225.1 Actinomycetota bacterium | reverse complement strand
AGTTTCTGGCAAATATCCAATAGATTTCATTAATTCCTGTTTGTTTTTTAGAAATTCTTTTCCTTTTATGAATATTTCACCATTATTAAACCTGATTAAGCCAGCCAGAATATTCATTGTTGTTGTTTTACCTGCTCCGTTTCGCCCAATAAAGCCAAATACTGAGCCCTTTTCAACTTCAAAACTAATTGATTTTAATACTTCCAAATGGCCGTAGCTCTTTTTTAAATTAACTACTTTAATCATTTTCTTTGACTTTCTTTTTACCTACTGCCAGAAATACAATCGGTCCAATAATATTGATTAAAACAATAATTAAAATCCATCCCCATTTTGGTAAATATACGACTTCGTTTTTTATAACTTGGATTAAAGCAAAAATCATTAGACCGTATTCGATAATAATAATTGGAATAAAAAGTGGTAAAAACCTTATTATTTCTTTTAGAATAAAATCTATATTTTGTATGGGCATATGGTTAAAGTCTCCTTTAAAATATTAGATTATATTGTGAAGATATAAAACCTGGGCAGTATCAAGTTTTATCATCTGGCAAGTTCCTTAAATGCTTCAAGGTTATCATGCAGTATACGTGAAGCCAAAGATTCTAAACTTTCATTTACTGAAATTCCCAGTTGTTCAAGTTTTTTGAAATCAATCACTATATAATGCGGAATATTATTTTTTAAAATTATAACTGAACCTTTTTCATCAACCATTCTGGCAACTTTGGAAAAGTTTTGGTTAGCTTCTGTTAATGAAATTAAATCTTTTGTATTAACTAACATTTAAATCACCTCATACATATTTTATACCAATATAGGATAAAATCAACCTAATTTCATTTTTAAATCATAAAAGGTTTATGATTATATATAAGTAAATTGCTAAACCAAATGCCAGGATCCCAGCAACAAGCAAGATAACCAACGACCATATAGGATTATAGCTACTATGTTTATTATATGATTAATACCTGGTATGTTAAATATGCGTATCTTATGTATCTTATATAAGTCCTCTGCCCATTTTTATCTTCCTGATTAACTTGGGCACTACTTCGAACAAATCCCCGACTATCCCATAATTGGCTATTTTAAAAATAGGTGCTTCCGGGTCTTTGTTTATTGCTATTACTAGATCTGATGTTTGCATTCCTGCAAGGTGCTGTATTGCCCCGGAAATGCCGCATGCGATATATACCCTGGGATTTACAGTTTTCCCGGTTTGTCCCACCTGGTGCGGATAGGATATCCAGTTGGAGTCAACCGCAGCTCTGGATGCTCCAACAACTCCGCCAAGCAAGTCCGCAAGCTCTTTTAAAAGGGCAAAACTATCACTGCCTCCAATTCCCCTTCCGCCCGAAACTATCACATCGTAATCAGTAATATTTATGTTTTCACCAGCTTCTTTTTCTGTACTTATCAGTTTATATTTTGTTTTGAATTTTGACTGGTCTATATCAATAAATTCTATTTTTGCACTCTGATCTTCTGATTCTGCAATGGCAGTCTTTTTTTTCTCCATGACATGCGGCCTAACTGTTGCCATTTGAGGTCTTGCGTCCTTTGTTACTATTGTGGCAAGGACATTGCCCCCGAATGTGGGCCTTGTCTGTAGAAGAATCTTCTTTTCTTCATCAATGGCAAGCGCCGTACAATCGGCAGTAAGCCCCGTCTTTATTATTGCCGCAACCTTTGGAACCAAAGATCTTCCAAAGCTTGTTGCGCCGGCAAGAAATATCTCAGGTTTATATTTATCAATAATTTGAACCAACACTTTGGCATAAATATCATCAAGCTGGTTTGAAAATACAGGATTGTCGATGCAGTAAATCTTATCAAGCCCATATTCAAATGCTTGCAAAAAATTGTCTTTTACCTTATTTCCAATTAATACTCCTGACAATGGCACACCCAGGCTTGATGCCAGTTTTCTGCCTTCTGTAGCAAGTTCATATCCGACATCAAGTACTGCGCCGTCAAGAGTTTCCAGAAACACCATAACACCATTATAATTTGAAAAATCCAGGTGTTTGTCTGGCAAACCTGTAATTTCTATGGAATTGAACTTGCAGGCATCTATGCAGGCACCGCAGAAAACACAGTTATCATCAATTACGGCTTTGCCATTTATTATCTCGATAGCATCGTACATGCAGACATTTTTACATAAACTGCATCCCGTACACGTGCTTTCATCAACTTTTATATCCAATCTCTGGTTCCTCCCAATAATCTGATAATATTTTATAGTCAGACGATATTTAATTCTTTTAACTTGCCATAAAGCTCATCAACCTGATGGTCCGGGCTGCCTTCCAGCATTTTAACCTCATAATGATGCTCTGGCATAGAAATCTTGATAACCTGGGTATAAGAGCCTTCAAGCCCAATCTGGCTTTGATCCAGGTTAAGGTAATTCTTATCCCATACAGGAATAGCTTCATTCTTAGCTTTAAGCTTTCCTCGCAGCGATGGCACTCTTGGAATATTTATATCTTTTCCTACAGAAATTGCAGCAGGAAGCCTTATTTCAAAAGTTTCATACCTGTCTTCCATAAGCCTTTTTATGGTCATCCTGTTTTTATTTATATCCAAAATACTGCTTGCATAACCAATGAAGGGAATGTTCAACTTCTGGGCAAGCTCGGGACCAACCTGGCCTGTATCACCATCAAGAGTCTGCTTACCAAGTATTATAAGCTTCCAGTCATCAAACTTCTTTATTGCTTCGGCAAGAGTAAGCGCCGTAGCCCACGTATCAGCTCCGGCAAAAGCCCTGTCTGAAAGAAGCACAGCCTTATCTATTCCCAATGCTATCGCTTCCTTTAACATTTCACCTGATTGGGGCGGCCCCATTGTAAGTGCAATTGTTTCAATTTCTTCCCCAGTTTGGCTAAGTAATGGCGCCAGCTTTTCTTTTAGCCTTACTCCTTCTTCAATAGCGTAAGTGTCAAAAGGGTTTATTACAGTTTCAATCCCTTCTCTTACGAGAGTGTTTGTTTCAGGATTAATTTTAATTTCTGTTGTTCCCGGAACTTGCTTTATGCATACAATAATTTTAATATCTACCACCTGACCTTAATTTATTTTTAAAGTACTCCCCTTTTGATCAAATCAAGGGCAATAATATTTCTCTGAACCTGGTTTGTCCCTTCATAAATCTGGGTTATTTTCGCATCTCTCATCATTTTTTCTACAGGATATTCCTTCATGAAGCCATAGCCGCCAAATATTTGGACTGCATCTGTTGTTACCTTCATCGCTACATCAGAAGCGAATAATTTTGACATTGCTGACAGCCTGGACACATTCTTTTCACCACTGTCAATAACTTTTGCCGCATGGTAAACAAGTGTGCGTGCGGCTTCTATCTGTGTAGCCATGTCAGCCAGCATATGCTGGATAGCCTGTAGTGATGAAATTGATGCTCCAAATTGCTTTCGCACCTTTGAATAATTTATTGCTTCTTCCAGGGCTGCCTGTGCGACCCCAACTGCCTGCGCACCTACAGCAGGCCTGGATTGATCAAAAGTTCTCATAGCTGCAATGAAACCCATGCCTTCCCCTGCTATAAGATTTTCCTTTGGAACTCTGCAGTCCGTAAATATTAATTCCCTGGTTGCAGAAGCTCTTATTCCAAGCTTGTTTTCCTTCTTGCCAAAGTCAAAACCTTTGGTTCCTTTTTCAACAATAAAAGCGCTTGCGCCTCTTGCTCCTTTTGAAGGATCGGTCATGGTAAAAACTGTATAAATATCAGCTTCACCGCCATTTGTAATCCACTGTTTTGTGCCGTTTAAAATATAGAAATCGCCATCCTTTACTGCTTTTGTTCTAATAGCCCCTACATCGCTGCCTGCTTCTGGCTCAGTAAGCCCGAAGGCAGCAAGTTTTTCGCCGCTTGCAAGCTGTGGAAGATACTTCTTCTTTTGCTCTTCACTGCCAAGCAATATTATTGGAATGAAACCCAGCCCGCTTGCAGCATAAGTTGTAGCGACACTTAAGTCACCCCTGCTTAACTCCTCAGTTGCAAGACATACCTCAAAAATTCCTGTTCCCATTCCACCGTACTGTTCAGGAACAAAAAGCCTGAATAAATCACTTTTCCCTATTTCTTTTATGATTTCTGCAGGAAATATACAGTTTTCGTCCATTTCTGCTCTTTGGGGTTTAATCCTCTCCTCAACAATTTGCCTGCATATATCTACAATCATCTGTTGTTCTTCGGTTAAAAAATAATGCATAAAAACCTCCGATAAAAAATTAATTTTATAAAAAGACGCACTTAACACTATGTAAGTTTCACAAATTATGAAACTTTATATACGTGGAAGCGTCTTTTTTAAAGCCTGGCCATGATTAAATACAAAGAATTCTTAGTATAAAGGTTAAGTCTGAAAAAAGATATATTTATAAAATAAAATAGGCTTAAGGGCAATGGTTTCATTACGTTTTATACCTTGAGCGAAGCGAAAGGAATGGTTATAAAAATGAATAATAATATAAATCCTGATATATCAAAAAAGTTTCTGTCTTCCAGTAAGGTAATACCCATAGGCAATTCAAGCTTTTACCAGGAAGCAGGTTCAGTATCTATCTTAGCTGCTGAAAGTCAAAGTAAAACTGCAAAAATATCTTACACTCTGGCATTTGCAATGCTTATGGCAATTTCGGCAAATGCATTTGTCTACCTTCCATTTACGCCTGTGCCGATAACCATGCAGGTACTGACTGTCCTGATATCTGCAATTGCTTTAGGCAGCAGGCTAGCCTTTTTAAGCCAGCTTCAATACATAATAGCAGGCTTGCTTGGCGCCCCAGTATTTGCTGGTTTTAAAAGCGGACTTTCAGCAATCATGGGACCCACGGGTGGATATATTATGGGATTTCTGGCAGCAGCATTTATTGCCGGGTACATCTATGAAAATAATATAGTTGGCACAGTTACAAAATTCTTTAGGGCAGCAGGGTCAAAAAACTCCGTAGAACATTATGACATCAGAACTATTTCAATGTTTGTTTCCTGCGTTGCAGGGCTTTTAGTCATATATTTGTTCGGTTTTATCCATCTGTATGGTTTTATTTACATGACTGTTAAAACTGCTGGTTTACTCGATATCTTTGAAAAAACCCTAAAGCTTGGAGTTATACCTTTTATAATGATAGACTTTTTAAAAATACTGATAATCATTAATTTTGACAAAGTATTTAAAATAAAGGCTTAGCTTAAAAAATAAAGACTTACCAAACTTGAAAAAAATGAGAAAAATAAAAATAAACGATATAACAATTCGGGATTTATTCCAAAGTATTGAACTAAGATATATCAATCTGCAGGTTCTCGATGAGCTTATCAAGCACATGGATAAAATTAAATTTGACAGCATTGAGATATTTGGCGGTTCGGCTTTTGAAAAAATGCTTCAAAATAACTTCAATAAATCACCTTTCCAGATTGCAGAATATATTAAAAATAAATTACCGGCAGCAAAATTGCAGGCTTTAGTGGGAGCGCGGAACCTTGCAGGAATGGAAATTTACCCTAAAGATATTATTTCGCGATTCATCAAACAATCTGTGCAGCATGGGATAGGTAAGTTCAGGGTTTATGATACTTTAAATGATATTGAAAATTTAAAATTTACAATTTCTGAAATTGTAAAAAATGGAGCAATCTGCCAGGGGACAATTATTTATGATAACTTCAGAGATATTGATTTTTACACTCAGATGGCAAAGGAGTTATCTGATGAGGGATGCAGCAGCATTTGTATCAAAGATGTTGAATCAACACTAATTCCTTATAAAACAGAGCAGCTTTTTAAAAATCTTACGACGGACATAGACAAGCCATTTTATTTCAGTGTTTATAATTTAAGAGGGTTGCAAGTTTCAAATTATTACAGCGCTTGTATGGCAGGCTGCGCAGGTTTTGACTTTAGCTTTATACCCTCATCGTATAATGATTTCAATCCTTCCATATTTCCATTTATTTTAAGCCTTAAGGATACAAAAATTGAAAACAACCTTGACTATCTTAAAATCTTAGAGCTTTATGAATGGGTAAAAAAATATATTTACCCATCAATAAGGCAGGATT
>JAHILC010000118.1 GCA_018897225.1 Actinomycetota bacterium | reverse complement strand
TGTTGGAAATAAGCAATGTAAAAATATATTGATTAATGGTCTTAAAAGGCTTGAATATAGGGGTTATGATTCTGCAGGTATTGGTATTCTTACCAGCAGCGACGGCAATAAAAGCGGAAAAATAAAAATTGTTAAAGAAGCAGGAAAGATAAAAATGCTTGAGGAGCTGCTAAAAAACATAGAGGTCGAGGGTGTTTGCGGGATTGGCCATACAAGATGGGCAACTCACGGAGAGCCAATCCGGATAAACGCCCATCCTCACCTGGATTGTAATAACAAAATCGCGGTAGTCCATAATGGTATAATTGAAAACTATGGTGAATTAAAAGAGGATCTTGCTAAAAAAGGCCATATTTTTTTATCACAAACAGATACAGAAGCGCTGCCGCATCTTCTGGAAGAATACCTGAAAAGTGGAAGCGATGGCAATCTCCAACTTGCAATGCAAAAGCTGCTTAAAGTAATAAGGGGCTCCGGGGCCATCGTTGCTCTTTCGGTAGATCATCCCGATGAGCTTGTTGCGGGAAGAATTTCAAGCCCTTTAATTGTTGGGGTGTCGAGGGACGGAAATTTTTTTGCATCTGACATGCCTGCGGTTCTTGAACATACCCATAGTTTTATTGTAATAAACGATTATGAAACTGTAAGGATCACAAAAACTAATGTTGAAATTTTTGATTATGATGGAAAGATTGTAAAAAGAGAACCTTTTAAAGTTAACTGGAGCATTGAAAGCGCAGAAAAAGGCGGATATGAAGATTTCATGCTTAAGGAAATATTCGAACAACCCTATGGTATTAAAGAAACAATGAGAGGCAGGCTGCTAAACGGCGCTTTAAATTTTGACGAACTTAATCTTTCGGAGCAGCAGGTTAAGAATTTGCAGAGGATACAGATAATTGCATGCGGTACTTCTTACCATGCGGCTCTTACAGGCAAGCTTGTAATAGAGAAATGGGCAAAAATACCTGTTGAGGCAGATGTTTCTTCAGAGTATCGTTACAGAGATCCACTTGTTGCTGACAACTGCCTGTTCATTGCAATAACTCAATCCGGCGAGACGATAGATACGCTTGCCGCAATAAGGGAAGCAAAATCCAAGGGAGCAAAAGTTGTTGCGGTTACCAATGTGGTTGGAAGCACCATTGCCAGGGAATCTGATTCGGTTATATATACGCATGCAGGTCCGGAGATTGGAGTTTGTGCTACAAAAACTTTTACAGCCCAGATAATAGTAATGTATCTTATAGGTTTATATCTTGCAAAGGTTAAGGGTTCTATTGATGCGCAAAAATATGAAAGCTTGATTGAGGAACTGGAATTGATACCGAACAAGATCCAATTGATATTAAATAATGCTGCAAAGATAAAGCATGTAGCGGACCAAACTTACAAGCGCTCATGCTTTTTATTCCTGGGAAGAATTTATGGATTTCCCGTATCTCTTGAAGGAGCTCTAAAACTAAAAGAAATTTCCTATATACATGCCGAAGGATATCCTGCAGGAGAGATGAAGCATGGACCAATAGCCCTGACCGATACAAGAACTGTTGTTGTTGGAATAATTCCACAGGATTTTGTTTATGAGAAAATGAGAAGCAACCTGCTGGAAGTTAAAGCAAGGAAGGCACAAATTTTTTCAATAATAACCGAAGGTGATAAAAATACGGGAGAATATTCAGACTACATTTTTGAAATTCCCCGGACACAAGAAGAATTGTATGGGATACTGGAAGTTATCCCTCTTCAATTATATGCTTATTACATAGCCAAGAATCACAACAGAAATGTTGACCAGCCAAGGAATCTTGCCAAGAGCGTTACAGTGGAGTAATTAATTGTGGCAGAACTAGAAATTTATGGTATTGGTGTGGATTTAGTAGAAGTAAAAAGAATAAAATCAGCAATTGAAAAGAACCCTGGATTTATAAAAAAGGTTTATACAGACAGTGAAGTCAAATATTGTGCTGGAAAATTGCGGAGCTGTTTCATAAGCTATGCTGAGAGATTTGCGGCAAAGGAAGCAGTATCAAAATCACTAAGAACAGGAATCGGCAAGAATATCCGCTTTAATGAAATTGAAGTTGTAAATTTGCATTCAGGAGGACCTGTTATAAATCTTTATGGCACGACCAAGGCATATTGTGATAAGCTTACAATCAAGGATATTAAAATAACCTTATCTGGCACTGAAGAACACGCAGTAGCTTTTGCGATAGCATTAATTTAGAAGCTAAAACCGCCAGAATTAATAATTGGAAGCAAATTTTAACGAATTGAAAGGAACAAATCTTAATCGAATATTGAAAGGCAGCAAAATAGCTGAAATTGATTCAAGATGCATAAATGATGGCATTGAATCAAAGTGGCTCATGAAAAATGCCGGCAGCAGGGTAGCAGATGTTATAAAAAAAGATTTTGCCAGGGATGCCAAAAAGAGTATTACCGGAAGGCGCGCTGCCGGTACAATTGTGTGCGGTGGTGGAAATAACGGTGGCGATGGTTTTGTTGCAGCATTAGAGCTTCTGGATGGCGGAATAGAAGTAAAAATATTCTGTACTGGCCCTGTGGAAAAATTTAGTCCTGACAGCAGGTTTTATTTTGAGAAGCTCAATGAAAAATATAAAAGCAGTATATTTTATTTAGATTTTGATTTTTTTGAAAACTGCATTACACAATCAGATTTTATTGTAGATGCAATTTTTGGCACAGGACTTCACGGAAAAGAAATCTTTGGGCCTGCAAAAAAAGTAATTGAAAAAATTAATAATGCAAGAAATAAAAATAAAAAAATACTCATTTATGCTGTAGACATACCATCAGGCATTGATTCTGATAATGCAAAAATCCTTGGCGCTGCAATCAAGGCAGACAAGACTGTAACATTTAGCTGCAAGAAAATCGGACTGGCTAGTTATCCGGGCGCTTATTTCGCGGGGGAAATCATCGTTACTGATATTGGCATCCCTGAAAAATATTTTGAAAATTATGAAGAGATTTATGAAGCCGGCCTTGAATGGGTTGCCGGCAGGCTGCCATTTAAAAAGCCATGGACTTATAAGCATGAAGTTGGAAAGCTTCTTGTAATTGCAGGTTCGATTGGTTTTACAGGGGCTGCAGCTATGACATGCGAAGCTGCAATGCGCGCTGGCGCCGGGCTTTTAACTCTTGTATGCCCATGGGAACTTAATAATATTTTTGAAATAAAACTAACAGAGGTTATGACTTATCCTGTTGAACAGACTGATGATATTTCAATTCACATGGAATGTCTTGAAGAAGTTATGGAAATTTCAAAAAATTATGATGCTCTTGCCATAGGACCAGGTATTTCAACCAACCCAAGCACAATCTGCCTGGTAAGAGAAATATTGAAAAAGGTAAAAAAGCCAACTGTTCTTGATGCGGATGGACTGCGAGCGCTATATGGTCCAAGAGAAGTTGAAAGTGAGAATAATTGTGATTTTTCTCACGTTGTTATAACTCCTCATGCCGGAGAGCTTGCTTCAATTCTCGGCAGGGAAAAGATTGCTCTTGAAGACAGGCTGGATGCAAATCTGGAAATTGTAAAAAAATATAACCTGGTTTCTGTCCTTAAGGGCGCCGGAACATTAATTACTGAACCTGGCGGCAGAACTTTTATAAATCCCACGGGAAGCTGGGCTCTGGCAACTGCCGGAACTGGTGATATTTTAACCGGCATAATAGGCTCACTTCTGGCACAAGGAATGAGCTTGGTGGATGCGGCGGTGTGCGGTACATATATACATGGGATGGCATCAGACATAGTAGTGCCTTGTACTAGCAAGACTTCCCAGACAGCTACAGACCTTTTTGAAGGAATAAAAAAAGTCTTTCTGGAAGTTGAGAAAATTAAGTACGAATAGAACTTATTTATTTTTTTAATTTTTATATTATACATTAGGAGACAAGATGGCTGATTTAACTGCAAAAGAAATTATGAATAAAAAAGTAATCACAATAAAGAAGGATGCTTCAATTAAGGAGCTTTCAGAATTGCTGGTAAATAACAAAATAAGTGGTGTTCCGGTGCTTGATGAAAATGGCAGTCTGGCTGGCATAGTTTCTGAAGGCGATATAATAGTCCAGAATACCGACCTTCATTTTCCCAGGTATTTCAAACTTTTAGACGCAATTATTTATCTTGAAAGCCTGAACAAGTTTAAGAGGAGCCTGCAGAAACACCTTGCTACAAAAGTTGAAGATATAATGACTGTAAAAGTGAAAACTGCCGGTGAGGATACTCCAATAAATGAGATAGCCGATATAATGCTGGACAGCAGAGTGAACAGGCTGCCGGTAATGGATAAAAATAATAAACTTGTTGGAATAATCACACGGGCAGACATAGTAAAATCCATGATTACCCGGAACAAATAATTGAGTAAAATGCACTACGATTATAGAAAAAATAAAAGATTTACCAGGATTGAAATTAATCTAAGCAATATCGATCACAACCTGCAGCTTGTCAAGTCCCGCCTGAAATCTCCAAAAGTAAAAATCATGGCTGTAGTCAAGTCTAATGCCTATGGGCATGGGCTTATTGAAATTTCAAAACAGGCAGTAAAAAGTGGTGTTTATGCCCTTGGGGTAGCTTTTGCTGCCGAAGGCCTTGCCTTGAGGAAAGCAGGGATCTCGGTTCCAATTTACATTCTTGGCGAGCCGCCAATGGAAATTGTAAATGATGCCGCCAATAATAATTTCATTTTATGCCTTAATTCGTTTGAAAAGGCTAAAGCAATTTCACAAAAATGCGGCAATCTTGGAAAACAATTAAAGATTCATATAAAGGTTAACACAGGTATGAACAGGCTTGGCATTAATTACGGGGATGCTGTAGAAGAAATAGAAAAAATTATCTCGCTTCCAAATCTGGATGTTGAGGGAATATTCACGCATTTTTCTTGTGCGGGGGAAAAAGATGAATCATATACATTGATGCAATGGAATAAGTTTGAAAATGTTCTTGGCGACCTCAGACGGAAAAGCATAATTCCACCGATTCTTCACTGTGCGAACAGCGCAGCATTCCTGCGGTATAAAGACTTTCATCTGGACATGGTAAGGCTGGGAATTACTATTTATGGCCTTAGTCCTTTTAATGGGACGGGCGGTATATGGCTGGACCCGGAAATTCTTTCAGTTTTAACAAAGCTTAAACCAGTTCTAAGCTTGAAGTCAAAGATATCCTTTTTGAAAACACTGGCAGCCGGTGAATCCATTTCATATGGCGCAACATTTAAGACGAGCAGGGTTAGCCTTATAGCAACAGTGCCAATAGGTTATGCTGATGGCTATACAAGATTATTTTCAAACAAGGCAAAGGTATTGATTGGTGGGCAGTTAGCTCCCATAGTAGGCAATATTACTATGGATCATCTGATGATTGATGTTACAGATATTGCACTAAAAAGAAGCCTTACGGCCGGAGAGGAAGTAACTTTTATCGGGGGCAGTGGTGAAGGTGATGGAAAAATTACCGCCGACTGGCTTGCAGGATTAATCGGCACCATAAATTATGAAGTTTTATGCATGCTGAAAGATCAGATACCTAGAGTTTATGTAAATACCTAGAGTTTGCATGGATTCATAGGATATCGCACCAATTTGATTAATTTGGTATAGTTAATAAAAAATTTATAATTATTTAAACGAAAGGGGAAAAATTGGATAAAAAAACAGTAAAAATAATAATATTAATAATGAGTTTTATTTTATTAACCACCTTAGCAATAGCTTCATGCAGCTCAGAAGAAGCAGCGATTGCCGCAGGCAGCACCACGATTTTGGGGCTGGTAGGGATATGGATTTTCTTCATTGTGGTCTTCTGGGCTGCAGGCATTTTCCTTTTTGTAGTGTGGATTATTATGCTTGTTGATTGTGCAAAGCGTGATAATAGCGAATTTCCAAATGCTGGCGAGAGCGCCAAGACAATGTGGCTGTTAATAATCCTCTTGACAAGTGGTGTTGGCGCAATCATATACTATTTTGTGGTGAGAAAAAAAATGCCCAGAAAGGCATAAAGGAGTTAATTAAATTATTTTTTAAAAAATGAAGATAGCTATCATATATTCATTTTTAGCTGGATTTTCGCTAATCCTGGGTGTAATTATTGGAACGGTATTTAAAATAAGCCAGAAAGTCATTGCTGCAATTATGGCTTTTGGTTCAGGGGTGTTAATTTGTGCCCTTACATTCGGCTTAATGGAGGAAGCTTTTAAGCATGGAGGGTTTGATGCCATTGCGATAGGTTTCCTGATCGGCGGGATTGTCTTCATAAGCGGGGATTTTTTAGTCCACAGATATGGCGGCAGAAACCATAAAAAAAAGAAGCGCTTTAGAACTGTTAAAGATACTAATGGAAAAGCAATTATTCTTGGAGCAGCTCTTGACGGAATACCAGAATCAATTGCATTGGGATTGTCGCTTTTGGAAAAAAATGGCATAGGACTAT
>JAHILC010000117.1 GCA_018897225.1 Actinomycetota bacterium | reverse complement strand
CGTCGGAAAACTTTCTTTTGAAGAAAACAAACTTGTTGAAAATGTCAAAGCAATTATATCGCAGATTATCTCGCTTAAACCTGCCTCCTCAAAAGGGCAGTACATAAAAAGCATCGCAATTTCTTCCACAATGGGTCCGGGAATTAAAGTAAAAACAGAGAATTAGAGATTAGAGAATTAGAGAATTAGAAAAAACTTAATTAAAGGAAATTAGTAAATGAATTATAAAGTTAAGGAGGAGTGAGTGAAGAATTATAAAAGATTAATAGTAGTAATTGCAATATTGATAGTGGTAGTACTTATTGGAACAATGTTTGCAGGTTGCAAGAAAACTGAAGCAGCTGTAGGCGGTGACACGATGCGGCTTTTCATAGTTCAGCCTGTGTCTCTTGATCCGCCATTCTGCATGGAGAGTGAAGGTATTCAGGTAGCAAGACAGATCTGGGATGGCTTATTTGAGTATGACAGGAAAACTCTTGATCTTATTCCTGAGCTCTGTGATAAGTGGGAGGTAAGCGATGATGGGCTTGTTTATACTTTTTCCCTTAAAAAAGGAGTGAAATTCCATGACGGCTCTCCTTTAACTGCTGAAGATTTTGTTTACTCATGGACAAGAGCTGCTCTGGCAGCAACTGCTGCTCCAATTGCATACCATCTTGGGCCAATAAAAGGTTTTGACGCATGCCAGGACGGCTCGGCTACCACTCTTGAAGGTGTAAAAGCTCTTGATGCTCAAACACTGCAAGTAACACTTTCATATCCTTATGCTGACTTTGTTACTACCCTTGGCCATGTTGTGTTTTACCCTGTAAAGAAAGCTGATATTGATAAATGGGGTGCAGATTATACAAAACATATTAACGGCACAGGACCATTTAAATTTGTTGAATGGGTCGATGACCAGTACGTAAAACTTACCAGAAATGATGATTACTATGGCGAGAAAGCTAAACTTGATGCAGTGGAATACAAGATTTTTGCTGATGAGAATACTGCTTTTCTTGAGTTTAAGGCAGGTAATCTTGAATTTACACAGATTCCAATAGGTAAGATAAAAGCTACGCAGGATGACCCAACATTTGGCAAATATTGTTTAACCGCTCCACTACTTGCTTATAACTATTACGCAATGAGCATGAATTTTCCACTTTTTGCTGATAATCCAAAACTCCGCGAAGCACTAAATTATGCAATAGACAGGGAAAACATCTGCCAGGTATTAGGTGAGGGTGTACCAACACCTATGACAGGATTTATACCACCTGGTATTCCGGGATTTCAGGAAAATGCTGCTCCTTATACTTTTGACCCTGAAAAGGCTAAACAGTTGCTTGCAGAGGCAGGATTCCCTAATGGTGAAGGTCTTCCAACTCTTAAGTTTGGATACAATGCAGGTTCAGGTCATGAGAAATTTGGTGAAGCTATTCAGGCAGACTTTAAAGAAATAGGCATAAATATGGAACTTGAAGGCTATGAATGGGTTACAATGCTTGATAAAGCCAAGAGTGGTGAAATCACATTCTTTAGAATAGGATGGGGTGCAGATTATCCAACAATGGACAATTTCCTTTATCCATTATTTTATTCTCAATCTTATGACAACTATTTAGCTTATAATAATCCGGAAGTTGACAAATTGCTATTGGAAGCAAGATCTACGATTGAAAAGGATGAGAGAATTGCTAAATACAGAGAAGTAGAAAAGATGGTCCTTGCTGATAATGTATCCATGCTTATATATTTCTATGGTCAGAGAAGAGTAATCCAGCCCTATGTTAAAGGGTTTATTCTTGATGCTATGGAAAACTATGATTTAAGTAAAGTTTACTTTGAGAAATAATAAATAGAATTATTCAAAACATAGTTATTTGAAGATAAAATTAATAAAAAAGTACAGCCTGCATCAATTTTGGTGCAGGCTGTAAAGTTAATGTCCAATAATGGATCTTATATTGATTTTAAGATAGGGTTAGAATTAAACAATGTTTTATTATATAGTAAGAAGAATATTACAATTAATACCTGTTGTAATCGGAGTAACACTCATATTGTTTCTATTGCTATATATTATTCCTGAAGATCCTGCCAGACTGATTCTTCAAAAGGGAGCAACCCCTGAAGCTTTAGCAAATCTTAGAGCAAAACTTGGTATTGATAAACCTATATATGTTCAATACTGGAGATATATGAAAAATCTTTTTAGCGGAGATTTAGGAACTTCGTATAGATACCAGCGTTCTGTCAATTCAATACTTGCTGAGCATTATCCATATTCAATTAAACTTGCATTGGCAGCAATTATCATTGAGATCATTATAGGAATTTTTACTGGAATTATTTCTGCGGTAAAAAAATACAGCTTTTGGGATATGCTTGCAACAATATCCACAACGCTTTTGGTATGCGTTCCCGTTTACTGGCTTGGTATGGTTATGCAGGTAATATTTGGCTTAAAGCTCGGCTTGCTTCCAATGTCAGGATATGGCGATGGGAGTATAAGGTATTATATTATGCCCGCATTGGCTTTAGCCTCTGTATCGACAGCGTATGTTGCGAGAATGATGAGAAGTACTATGCTGGAATCACTGTCAAACGATTATATTGTCACCGCTTATGCAAAAGGTCTTTCCCAGTTTAAAGTTATAGGAAAGCACGCACTAAAAAATGCTCTTATACCGGTTGTTACACTCATTGGCCTGGATCTAGGCTCAATAATGGGAGGAGCAATACTTACTGAGACCGTTTTTAACTGGCCGGGTGTCGGTAGAACTGTCTATCTCGCAATACTCCAGAGAGATGCGCCAGTAGTTATTGGCGGAACAATAGTACTTGTTATGATTTTTGTAATAATGAACCTGCTTGTTGATATTCTTTATGCATGGTTGGATCCAAGAATCAGGTTTGAAAAAAAAGAAATTAATGTTTGAGAAAGAAAAAGAAAGTATTGGAATAACAGGAGAGATAGCAGAAGATAGTTATCTTGAAAAAAAGTATTCAAGGTCTTCTTTATATAAAGATGCCTTAAAAAGACTTAGAAGAAACAAGCTTGCAATGCTTGGCCTGGCAATTGTAATTGCACTTATTTTAATCGCTCTTTTTGCCCCATTACTTGCTCCCTATGATCCTATCGCAAGGATAAAGGCGGATTCATCACTCGCTCCAAGCAGCGTACATTTATTTGGCACTGACTTGCTCGGTCGTGATATCTTCAGCAGGGTAATTTATGGCAGCCGCATTTCCATTGAGGTTGGGATAATTGCCGTTGGTATTTCAGTGATTATTGGGCTTTTTTTAGGTGCTTTATCGGGATATTTTGGTAATATTCCCGATACTGTTATCATGAGAATTGCAGATATTTTTTTTGCTTTTCCATATATTCTTGGAGCAATTGCCATAATGACCGTCCTGGGCCCGGGAGTTATAAACATTTTCATTGCAATAGGCATACTTGGCTGGGCATCTTTTGCGCGAATTTTTAGAAGCTCAATCCTGACCATTAAAAATAAGGAGTATATTGAAGCTGCAAGGGCGCTCGGCGCTAGTAATTACAGGATAATTACAAAACACATCTTTCCAAATGCTTTTGCCCCTATAATCGTATACGCAACAATGAATATCGGCACAGCCATTATAGTCGAAGCTGCTTTAAGCTTTCTCGGGCTTGGCGTACAACCACCGACAGCTGCATGGGGGAAAATGCTTGCGGAATCCCTTGACTATATTGATATAGCGCCCTGGATGATGGTATTTCCCGGGCTTGCAATTGTAATTACGGTTTTGGGTTTCGTACTGCTTGGTGATGGATTAAGGGATGCATTTGACCCAAAGCTTAGATAGAGTTAAGTAAATAAAACAAGGAATGATAAATAAATAATTAGTAGTATTTTTTATAAAATAAAGTTAAAAACTTTTAAAATAATAATTATAAAATATGGATTCTTCTGGAAATAACAAAATATTAGAGGTAAATAACCTTAAGACTTATTTTTATACTGATGGCGGTATAGTGAAAGCAGTAGATGGAGTAAGTTTCGATCTTAAAGTCATGGAAACACTCGGAATTGTTGGAGAAACGGGATCTGGTAAAAGTGTTACTGCCTTATCGATACTTCGCCTTATTCCACAACCGCCAGGGAAAATAGTTGAGGGGGAAATTATTTTTGATGGTAAAAATATACTTGATATGGATAAAAAAGAGCTGCAGGATTTCAGGGGTAATAAAATTTCCATGATTTTTCAGGACCCAATGACAAGCTTAAATCCTGTTTTTACCATAGGGAATCAACTTATGGAAGCAATTCTTGCTCATAAAAAAATAACAAAAAAAGAGTGTAGAGAAGAAAGCTACAGGCTGCTCGAACTTGTGGGAATTCCTGATATAAAAAGACGTTTTGAGAGTTATCCTCATGAATTCAGTGGCGGAATGCGACAAAGGGTAATGATTGCGATGGCTATTGCAAACAGTCCAAGCATATTGATTGCAGATGAGCCTACGACTGCACTGGACGTTACAATTCAGGCACAAATACTTGAATTAATGGATGAACTGAAAGAAAAAACGAAGTCCTCCATCATCATAATTACCCATGACCTGGGTGTTGTTGCAAAATATGCCGACAGGGTAATGGTAATGTATGCAGGCAGGCCTGTGGAGTTTTCCCAGGTAGATAATATTTTTTACAATCCATTACACCCATACACAATTGGCTTGATGAAGTCCATAGCCAGGCTTGACCATGGAAAAAATGAGAAACTAAAGCCTATAGAAGGTACACCTCCAAGCCTTATAGATTTGCCGGAAGGTTGTGTTTTTCGTGTAAGGTGTGAATATGCGGAGGATGAATGCAAGTCACAATATCCACCTCTTTCTGAAATTGAGCCCGGACATTTTGTATCATGTTTCAGGGCAAAAGAATTTTTAAGCGGAAGTCTTGTAAGGAACAAATAATTTTTTATGAATGATAATAAATTACTGGAAGTTAAAAATTTAAAGAAGTATTTTAACCTGAGAAGTGGCTTTTTGTCTCAAAGATTTAGCGGTTCTGTTAAAGCTATTGATGGTATAAGCTTTTTTATAAATAAAGGTGAAACTTTTGGGCTGGTTGGCGAAAGCGGATGCGGAAAATCTACAACAGCAAGAGTAATATTGAGACTTACGAATCCCACCGAGGGAGAAGTAATTTATAACAATATCAATATTTTTAAGATTTCAAGCAGGGAAATGTTTAAGGTAAGAAGGGAAATTCAGATTATATTTCAAGACCCTTATGCATCTCTTTCCCCAAGGATGACTGTTGGAGACATAATTGGCGAGCCCTATGAAATCCATAGTATAGGTAACAGGCAGGAAAGAACAAAAAAAGTTAAGAACCTTCTTAAAGTTGTCGGGCTTAATCCAGAACATATTAACAGATATCCACATGAGTTCAGTGGCGGCCAGCGCCAAAGAATTGGGATCGCAAGAGCCCTTGCATTAACCCCTAAAATAATTTTATGCGACGAACCCGTCTCTGCTCTTGATGTTTCTGTGCAGGCTCAAATTTTGAATCTTATGTCAAGCCTGCAAAAAGAATTTGATTTAACTTATTTATTCATTGCCCATGACCTTTCAGTTGTAAAGCATGTCAGCGATAGAGTTGGTGTAATGTATTTAGGAAAGATTGTCGAGATTGCAAAAAGTGAAGACTTATACGAAAAGCCTCTCCATCCTTACACTATGGGACTTTTATCTGCGGTCCCAATACCTGACCCTCAACTTGAGAGACAGAGAAAAAGAATAATACTGCAAGGAGATGTTCCAAGTCCCCTAAACCCGCCAAGTGGATGCCGGTTCCATCCCAGATGTCCAAACGCACAGGAAATTTGCAGTATTGAAGAACCACAACTAAAAAATTATTCAGAAGATGCAGGAGAGCATCTTGCTGCATGTTTCTTTGCTGGAAAACCAATTTAGAACAATAACTGGAAAATAGGATAATATGCATATCAAGAAAAAAGGTTCCCGGACAAACAAAAAAAAATTAGCATTATCAATATTACTTTATATTATTACCTTATTTATAATTTTCTGCCTTTTATTAAGTGGCTGCAGCTTTGGAAAATTAGGTTTAAGTACTGAAACAGCTACAGTAACCCCATCGTTAGCTGAAACTTCTGGTCAGTCAGTAGACCTAAACAGCGAGGAATATTTTTATAATTTAAGAAACAAGCAGAAGAATATAAACTCCCTTGAAGACATTAATATCAGAAAAGCCATATTTTATGCAATTGATAGAAAAAGGATAGTTGATGCTTTACTGGGAAAATATGGAGAAGCGCTAAACAGCTTGTTCAAAAAAGGTTCCATCTACTACAGCCCTGCCTGGGATGAATACAATTATGATATAGAAAAAGCAAAGAGCTATTTAAAGATTGCCGGTTATGATAATGATAATCCGCTGTACCTGACCATTGGCGCAAGCGCTGATAGCCAGTCAAGAAAATTAATCACTGATTACATAAAAGAAGATTTGGACAAAATAGGGATAAAGATATGGATTACAAACAGAGACTCAAAACAATGGTATCTTGATTATGTGAAAAATGGAAATTTCGAATTAGGGCTATGGGCTCTTTACTCTCCGGATTGCGACAGTCTCGTGAATTATTTCAATTCAGATAAAATT